>DASXWH010000122.1:0-1881 GCA_036503775.1 Ohtaekwangia sp. | reverse complement strand
GTAGCTGCAGCCGGAATGGTTATGTCTTTAGAGGCCGGTTGATAATCTTCATGATCAACCGTAACGGAATAGGTCTTGCCTTTCTCTCCGTTAAAACTCAGCACACCATTTTTTACTTCAGCCGGAATTTCTTTACCGGTGGCTTTGTCGGTAACGGTCACTTTTGCATCGGTGAGTACCTTACCTTGCTTATCAGTGATCGTAGTAGTGACCGGAAGTTGAGGAGCTTTATTTTCCAGAACTACAGCAACCTTATCCATTGTGCCAGTCTCCGGAATAATCACCTGCTGCGTGGCCGCTTTATGCGTTGGATCTTCTACCGCTATGGAATATGATTTACCTTTTTCCCCTGTGAAGTTCAACACGCCCTTATCGACAGAAGCATTAACTTTTTCTCCGGTCTCTGTATCCGTAACTACCACCTGTGCTTCTGTCAACACTTTGCCTTTTTTATCCGTTATCGTAGCCACTACCGGCATCTGTTTTTCCGGTGCGATTACTTCCTTGTCTTCCAACACGATAGAAACCTTTTCCATATCCGATGCTTCGGCAGGAATTGAAACATCTGTTGACGCTGGTTTATGATCTCTATCGTTGACGGTGATCGTATATTCTTTTCCTTTAACACCGAGGAACGTTAACACACCATCCTCTACCTTAGCCTGAATTAGTTCTCCGGTTACCTTATCTTTTACGACCACTTCTGCTCCGGTCAGCAGATTGCCGTCATCATCGGTAATGCGGGCAACAACCGGGACATGATTGATTGGATCATTATGCGCAGGCACCAGCACCACGGAATTTTTTTCGGTTGTACTTTCAATCGTTCCGGAATACATACCGGTATATCCATCCTTGTTTCCGATCACGACAAAAGTTGTTCCCTCGGCCAGGTTGAAATCAACCGTACCTTCTGCATTCGCGACAAGTTCTACATCCGGCTCAGCAAAATTCAGGATCTTCACCTGCGCACCACCCAGTGGAGCATTGTCGGATGCCTTGAATACTTTAGCCGTGATGGTGTGCATGACCGCTGGCTTATCATTCAGCGTCAGGGCTATTTTCTCTACTTCACCAGCATCTGCCGGAATACTGATCTCTTCCAGTGTGGTCTGATGATCTTTATGTTCTACCGAGATGTTATAGTTCTTTCCGCGTTCCGTAAAAAAGGTAAGCACACCATTTTCAACCGTGGCCGGGATATTCTCACCCGTGGCGCGATCGGTTACGGTGACTACAGCATCTTCCAAAACTTTACCCGCTTTATTGGTGATCATTGCTACTACGGAAACCGGTTTGGGCGGATCGCCAACAGCACGAACGATATGAATAACAGACGATTTATCGGTTCCCTTTTCTGCCACACCGGAGTGTAAACCGGTCAATCCATCCTTTGACCCAACCACAATGTATGCTGCCTCCAGCGGAAGCTGAAACTCAACGATACCTTCTTCATTTGCCACAAGCTCCAGATCGATCTCTGCGAACGTAGTTATCTTAACCAGTGCACCTCCCAGCGGAGTATCGTTATCCGCCCGTACAACACGGGCAGCCATGTTCATCATTGGATCTTTCAATACCATGTTCCAGGTAACCGTACCTTTTTCATCCGCTTTGATTTTTACTTCATGGATGGTAGTATCACCTTTCGCATTCTGAATTTCGATGGCGTACGCATGATCCTTCTTACCGAGAAAACTGACCGCAGCTTGTTTCGAGGCATGTTCAATACGTTCACCGGTTGTTTTATCTACAATGGTGATCGATGATGCTTCCTCGGATACACCCAACTCATTTTTTATCATTCCCACACAGGCAATCCGTGTGGTGTCACCCAGTGCAGCAATCCGGTGCGTCATGTGAAGCTTATCTTCCTGCTGA
>DASXWH010000121.1:0-3833 GCA_036503775.1 Ohtaekwangia sp. | reverse complement strand
ACCGTTACACCTGCGTGGACAGGCTCTACCTACAGCGAAGGTTACAGCGTATGGATCGATTACAACATCGATGGGGACTTTGCCGATACAGGCGAACAGGTATGGACCCGTGCCGCTACCACAACAACGCCTGTGAGTGGAAGCTTCACCGTTCCCGCTACTGCAGCCACAGGCGCCACGCGTATGCGCGTATCCATGAAGTACAACGGTATACCTACCTCTTGTGAGACCTTCAGCTACGGTGAAGTGGAAGATTACACCGTGAACATCCAACCGGGTACACCCGATACGCAGGCACCATCGACACCTGCGAACCTGGCCGCCTCGGGCATCACGCAAACATCCGCTAACCTTTCCTGGACGGCCTCTACGGACAACGTAGGCGTTACCGGCTATGAAGTACGCGTGAACGGTGTGTTGAACGGATCACCTGCCGGAACTACATATGCGTTGACGGGTTTATCAGCGGGAACTACCTATGCGGTTACCGTTCGTGCAAAAGATGCTGCCGGCAATCAATCTGCTGACGCGTCCGTGAGCGTAACAACCCTTTCGGTTGCATGGTGTGCTTCCAAAGGAAACAGTGTGGTGGATGAATACATCAATCGCGTGCAGTTGGGAACGATCAATAACCTGAGTGGTGCCAATGCCGGATATGGTAACTTCACAGCCTTGTCCACTAACCTGGGCAGAAGCACAGCCTACACCATTACGGTTACACCGGCCTGGACGGGTACGGTGTATAGCGAAGGCTATGCCGTATGGATTGATTATAACCGCGATGGAGACTTTGCGGATTCCGGTGAGCAGGTATGGACACGTTCTGCTACAACCACCACACCGGTAAGTGGAACGTTTACTGTACCGGCCACTGCAGCCGTTGGTTCTACCCGTATGCGTGTGTCGATGAAGTACAACGGCATCCCTACATCATGTGAAACCTTCAGCTACGGTGAAGTGGAAGACTATACGGTGAATATCCAGGTTGGATCAAGCAGCCTGGCACTGGAGGAAACCAGGCTCGAGGGCAACATCGGGGTATACCCTAACCCGGTGAAGGGCCGCTTGTTTGTAGAAGTTCCAGTTGAGGCAACGGTGGTTTCGATGCACATTGTTTCGTCATCCGGCACAGCAACCCGTGTTGCCAGCTACGAGAATGGTATTGATGTGTCAAACCTGGCAGCAGGCCTGTACATCCTGTCCATTCAGACTGACAGGGGCTTGTTGAACAGAAAGTTCCTGAAGGAATAACTTCTGATCAACTTTTAAAAAGGCTGTGTCACGCAGGTGGCACAGCCTTAACAAAGTCGAAGCGGACGCTGCTGATGGTTTCCCGCAGATTTCGCAGATTGACGCTGATTTTATCTGCGCTGATCTGCGAAATCTGTGGGAGACTTTTGATGACATTTGAATCTGTCTGCAAGCGGTCAGCTATTAGATCTTGAACAACCCTCACCTGATTGATTGCTGAATAAAAAATACGTTGGCATTAAACCTTTCCACGGCAGCCATATCGCGGCTGACGTTAACGATACCTCACTTGGTGGCACACCCTTATTTAGTCCGTCATCCTGAGCGGCATGGGGGGAAGAATGTGCAGCGAAGGATCCCCTCTTAACTAATTAGGCGAAAGCGGTTGCGAGATCCTTCGCTTGCACGGGCCATGCACTAAGGCCTACTCCCTGATCATTCTCTCGATCCTGTCTTTTGCTGAATTGCCGGTGTAATGCACATAGACCAAAAAGAGAATGAACGCGATCACCAGCAGGATGACGAGTTTCAGGATGCGCTTGATTAACGCATAGATAAGTACAACAACCAGGATCACACCCAGGGTGAGGTATAAGGGGTTTGCCCATACCGTATTGATCAGGTCTTGTATGATATTACCCATTAGTACGCTACTATATCACTCCGTTTTCAAGATCTTCACCGGGTTCACCAGCGCTGAACGGATTGCCTGGTAACTCACCGTCAGCAAGGCAATACCCATGGCGATCACACCAGCCAACGCGAAGATCCACCAGGTAACTTCAATGTGATAGGCGTATTCTTCGAGCCACAGGCTGGCTCCGAACCAGGCAAGGGGAAATGCCATGCAGCAGGCTACAAGTACAAGCTTCACGAAATCTTTCGAGAGCAGGGTGATCAGGCTGATTACGTTCGCACCTAACACTTTTCGCATTCCGATTTCCTTGAGACGCTGCTCAGCCGAATAGGTAGCCAATCCGAAGAGACCCAGGCACGCAATGAGCACACTGGCCATCGCGACCCAGCCGAGGATGGTTTGACTGCGCTGGTCTTCAATATAGAACAGAGCCAGCTGGTCATCGAGGAAGTGGTACTCAAAAGGTTCTGTCTCATCGTTAGCCACCATAATGGTTTTAAGCTTTGCCAGCGTTCCCGGAATATCATGCGGTGAAATTTTCAAAGAGTAGTAGTCGATCACCTGGATCGGATTGTTATGGTAGGCTATGAACAAAGGCTGTATTCTGTCGCGCAACGATTGGAAATGAAAATCCCTGACAATACCGATCACACGCGGTTTGAAGGAGGCATTAACATCATCATAAAGCGGAACAAAAAATGAATTCCGCGCGATCACCGGGATATCGACAACCTGGTTGTGATCATCCGTGATCCCCAGCATTCTGGCGGCTGTCTCGTTAATGAGAATGGACGATGTATCGCTGTCGTTCCGGAAGTTGCGACCCTGGAGAAGCTGAATATCATATGCGGCCAGAAAATCCTTGTCTGCTCCAATGACATATGCAATCTGGTGTTCAACACCTTCCCCTGCTCCCTCCATTTTCGCTTTCACCCTGCGGTATGTTTTCCATTCACCCGGCACTCTTGACGTGACGGAAACATGTTGTACGGCCGGTACTTTCTCCATCTCCGTTTTCACCCACTCAAAATTCGAACGGGCCCGCGCTACATTTACATCGATCACCAGCATCAGGCTTTTGTCGAAACCTAACGCGGTATTGTTCAGGTATCGTACCTGCATGAACAGCACGATGGTGCCAATGATCATGACGGTGGATAAGGTGAACTGAAATACAACCAGCATTTTCCGTACAGACAGGTCTCCGGCACTTCCGATCTTCAGTCCTTTCAGCAGCGCAACCGGGTTGAAGCGTGAAAGCAACAAGGCTGCGTACCCACCGGAAAGTATTCCGATGAAAACAATCAGGGCTACCGCGACTCCCCAGAACCTCAGGCTCGCTGCAGACAAAAGTGAGAATTCTTTATCGACAAAATCATTAAAAGGTGGAAGCAGGAAGTTGACGAGGATCACCGCAGTTACAAAGGCAATCACGGTGGTGATAAGTGATTCGACCAGGAATTGACGGATCAGGTTTCCCCGAAGGGCTCCGATCGTTTTCCGGACGCCAATTTCCTTGATCCGACTGGAAGCCCGTGCCGTAGTAAGGTTAGTGTAGTTGATCCCCGCGATCAGTAAAACAAAAATGCCGGTAAAAAAGAATATCGTGACGTATACCGGATTGCCCTGTGGAATACTATCAACATTCGAATTTCTCCCGCCATCTGCAATTCCTTCCGAGTGTAAGTGAACATCTTTCAGCGGCTGAAGACTATATGACAATGCATAGCTCGGTTCAAGTTCCGCATGCGCGAGAACCAGTCGTGTCATTTTACCGGCTACCGTGTCTGCGTTGGCTTGTGGCTTAAGTACTGCATAAACCGTAAAGCTGGTTGACGACCAGTCATTTTGTGTTTCCGCTTTAAACCAGTCCTCATTATACTGAGTGGATTCGGACATAACACTCGTGAAATTGAAACTTGAATTGTGCGGATGTTTCTTCAGG
>DASXWH010000120.1:0-103347 GCA_036503775.1 Ohtaekwangia sp. | reverse complement strand
ACGGCTGGTGGTAAGAACCTGAACGGGCTGGATGCCGTTATTGAAAAAGCACGTAAATTGATCGGATAAGTATTTAATTTTTTTGGTTCTGCCTCCGGGCGCTTTTATGGAGAAATCAATTCGCGATAAGTATACACTGGTGATTGGGCTTGAGGTTCATGCTCAGCTTTTAACGAAGAGCAAGATCTACAATACCGATTCAAATTCATTTGGCAGTCAGCCGAACACGAATGTCAGTGTGATCACGCTGGCGCATCCAGGTACCCTTCCTCTGCTGAATAAAAAGGTGGTTGAGTTTGCGATCAAAATGGGGCTCGCATGCCATTGTGATATTTCTCGTTTTCAGATATTCGATCGTAAGAATTATTTCTATCCGGATCTCCCCAAAGGTTATCAACTCACGCAGGATCGTACTCCGATTTGCAAGGGCGGGTATGTGACGATAAACACAAAAGAGGGTGAGCGTGACGTGAAGCTCAACCGTATCCATATCGAAGAAGATGCCGGTAAGTCCATTCACCAGGAAAATGAGGCTGATACATTGGTTGACTTTAATCGTGCTGGTGTTCCCTTAATTGAAATTGTTACTGAGCCGGATATGCACTCGTCTGAAGAAGCAGGTGCTATTCTTACGGAAGTTCGAAAGCTTGTCCGTTATCTTGATATATGCGATGGAAACATGGAAGAAGGTTCACTTCGTTGTGATGCGAACGTTTCGGTGATGCTGAATGGATCAACGGTGCTGGGCAAGAAAGTAGAAGTAAAGAACATGAACTCCATCCGAAACGTGCAGCGTGCCATCGAACACGAGTTCGATCGCCAGATTGCGTTGCTGGAAAATGGAGAAGCAGTCGTTTCTGAAACCCGTACGTTCAATGCCGACAATGGAAAGACCTACGGCATGCGTACGAAAGAAGAACTGAATGACTATCGCTATTTCCCGGATCCTGATTTAAGTCCGATGGAAGTATCTGAGAAGTGGCTGAACGAAATCAAATCGACAATGCCAGCATTGCCACGTGAACTGGCTCAAAAGTATGTAAAGGAATATAGCCTTCCGGAATACGATGCATTGGTACTGACGGATTCAAAGGATGTTGCTCTATATTTTGAAAGTGTCATTAAACACACACGCAATTATAAAGCGGCTTCCAACTGGATCATGGGCCCGGTTAAATCCAATCTTAATGAACTTGGGCTATCAGCCGATGAGTTTCCATTACCGCCACAAATTATTGCGGAACTGATTGCGTTGATTGATGAAGGTAAGATCAGCTACACCATAGCGACTCAACGGATTTTTACCGAGCTGTTAAAGAACCCGGGTAAATCCGCACTGGAAGTAGCACAAAACCTGAATCTCATACAGGACAGCAGTCAGGATTCTTTGCTCCCGATCGTAGAAGAAGTGATTAAGGAATTTCCATTGAAGGTAGAGGAATATCACAAGGGAAAGAAAGGAATTATCAGTATGTTCATGGGTGAAGTCATGAAGCGGAGCAAGGGAAAAGCTGATCCGAAAGTGGCTACCGAATTATTAACACAGAAATTAAAGAAAGTATGATAGAAAGTAGAACGCAGAAAGCAAAAAGCAGAAAGCAGAGGTCAGGAAGAATGGGGTTTTCTGACTATGGGAACAGGTTGTTGGCTTTAAGCTTTGTGCTTTTGGCTTTTGGCTTTTCATGTTCGTCCACGAGTAAGGAAGACGCTAACACAGATGCCTGGACCGTAACGGTAAGCGGCAAGGTAGGTTTTCCACAGCAGGGACAAATTCTGATTCAGGAAATGAAGAATGGTTCATTCGGCTGGCAGGATACGATCACGCTTAAAAGCAATTACACCTATTCTAAGACTGTTAAGCTCACTGAACCCGGTTACTACAAGATTACATTCTTCAAAACGCAATCTGTTGATTTCATTTTATACAAAAGCAATATTCAGATCAATGTAGATGGTAATAACCCACAAGGCTTTGTGGAGATCAAAGGTTCACCGGAGATTGATCTGATCAGAAAAGCGCAGGCTATATTGCAGGAAGGTGAGCGCTCTCCCGAAATCGCCCGTCTGAATCAGGAATTCCAGGTCGCTGCTCAGGCAAAGGATGAAGAAAAAATGAATGAGCTGCGCACTACATATATGAATGAGATCAAAAAAAGCCATCTCAAACTTTCAGCATTATTAGTGAGCGAGCCCTTATCTCTTGGTACGATCAATCTGCTCCAAAGTAACGCGCTTGATAAAGATCAGTATTTTGAGACCTACACATCAGTGGCTGAGAAATTAAAAAAGGAATGGCCCTCATATTCCCATGCCAAGGATTTTGTCACTATGGTAGATAACATGAAGTTATTAGCCATTGGTCAACCAGCACCTGAAATCTCATTACCTGATACCACAGGTAATGTGGTGAAGCTTTCCTCCATGCGGGGCAAATACGTTCTCGTTGATTTCTGGGCTAAATGGTGCGGACCCTGTCGCCAGGAAAATCCCAACGTAGTAAAGGCTTACCATAAATTTAAAGACAAAGGATTCACTGTGTTTGGTGTTTCACTGGACCGGAACAAAAAGGACTGGATTCAAGCCATTAAACAGGATGGACTTACCTGGACGCATGTATCTGATCTAAAGTATTGGCAGTCTGAAGCGGCCAAAACCTATAACATCACCGGCATACCATTTTCAGTTCTACTGGATCCGGATGGTAAGATCATAGCCAAAAATCTTCGGGGCAAGGCACTTGATGATAAACTTGCTGAAGTATTGAAGTAACAGGCTTCGAGGTTGAAGTTTGAGGCTGTTGCTAGCATTAACCTCAAACTTCAAAGTTTCGAAAATAGTTAGTAATCGATCGTTTCCGTTTTATACCCAACAAAGGAAACTGCAAGCTGCCCTTTTGTTTTGGGCACAACGATTCTAAAATTACCTTCCTGATCGGTAATGGTTCCTTTGGTTGAACCTACATTCACAATGTTTGCCCCCTTAATCGGATCATTGTTTTCGTCCAGCAATTTACCGGTAACAATTTTTTCGTTACCATTTTCCACAACATCTGAGGTGAGGTTGAATTTGCTATTCACTTCTTCTGCCTGAACTGACCTGCTTTCTTCTGGCGAATCATCCAGCTTAAACTTTAAAGGCAAAACGAAACGCTGACGTACAGCTTTACCATCTTGCTGGGCGGGATTCCAGTTGGGAAGTAACCTGGTCACGCGGAGCGCCTCATTGTCCAGCAAGGGATCAACACTTTTCAGGATAGTGAAGTCGCTTAGTGATCCGTCTTTGTTTACTACAAACTGAATGTGTACGGTTCCTTGCTTACCTGCCTCCCGTGATTCCTGCGGGTATTTCAGATTCTCCCAGAGAAATGCTCCAAGGCTTTCATAGCCACCCACCGGGCTAGCGGATTGCTCCACAATGGTGTAGATATCACCCTCCATTTTTGATCGCTCGCTTACCTCTTTTAACTGGTCGTTGTATTCGATGATGGCAATTGTTCTGAGTTCTGATGACTCAGATTTGGACCGCTCCAGGATCACGCCACTGTCTGACCCGCCTTTAACCCATTCGTCTTTATCAGGTGTGTAAAGTTCAATGGATTTTGGCAGACCATACGTTGCTTCCATTTCAGCAAGCTGTTTCTCCGCTTTTTCATTGAATTCAACCAGAATGTAATTCGAATATGGGTTTCCCTTTTTGAGTTGGTCATAGCGGGTCTGTACCTCTTCAGGCACTACCAAAGGTCGGTTCGAGTTTTTAGCGATATCAACAACATCATTGGTAACCTGGTCCTGGCAGGCTACAAAGAAAAAGAACAACGGAAGGATGACTGCCAATGCCACCAGCTTCCATCGTGTTATTTTTGTTTTCATGGTTCGCATCATTTCAATTCGTTTAATTGTTAAAGAATTACTAAAGTGATTGGCGAGTTTGAAGTCGGCCGACAGTAAAGCAACCCTCGCCAGCAGGCCGCAGTAATCATTCACATCACGTTCCTCAACAGCGCGCGCATCTGCTTCGAACTCGTGAAGTTGAATGAATATCTTTTTGAATAACATCACCACCGGATTAAACCAGAAGAAGATGTTGAGTATGCTGATCAGAAGAATATCAAATGAGTGCAGTTTCCGGACATGCACCAGCTCATGATTCACAATATGTTGTTTTTCCTGATTGGATAGCTGGCTTGCTTGCCCGATAAAGATGAACCGGAAGAAGGAGAACGAAGAGTGATCTTTTGGCGACTCAATGACATGGTATTTTCCCATCGGGTAGGAGTTGGCTTTTAAGATGGTTATCAACAAGCGGATGAGCCGAACCAGGAATAAAAGCAACATAAGGGTTACACCAATACCATAGATCAGAAAGAGCACATTCCAAAACTCATAGCTGCTGTGTGTTGTCGAAACGGATTGAGTTGCGATTCGTGATCCGTGTACAACAACTTCAGGCAGCCAGTAGGAGGGGATGAATGATGAGAGTGAAGGTATTGCCGAACTTGTGCCGGTTCGAAGATGGACCAATGGAAAAATCACAGATGCGACAATTGCACACAATGCATATATCCGTTTTACACTGAAATCAGTTTCATAACGAAGGACGAGCACATAAATTCCAAAGAACAGGCACAATCCAAGATTTGCCTCCATGAGGTAGTTGAGATATGTGTTCATGATTTTTGATTTTTTAGTTCGTTCATCAGTTTCTCGATGTCCTTAGCATCCATTTTATTCTCACGCGCAAAAAATGATACGAGATTTTGAAAAGATCCATCAAAGTATCCCTTCAGCAGATTGTTCAGGTAAAACTTGGTGTACTTCTCTTTGGTAATAGTAGGGAAGTATTCATGCGTTTTTCCGTAGGCCTTGTGATCTACAAATCCTTTTGTCTCCAGGATACGCACAATGGTTGACACAGTATTGTATGCGGGTTTCGGATCTGGCATTTCTTCCATAATATCCTTGACCACTCCTTTCCCGATTTTCCAAAGTATTTGCATGACCTGATCCTCAGCCTTGGTCAGCTCCTTTATATCTTTCATGACTATGTATTTAGGTATAAAACTAAAAGATTAGTTGATTCAGTGCAAACCTTTTTTGAAATCTTTTTATGAAGAATGTTCTTAATGAGAATTAGTAAAGGGTGTTCTTTAAAATGAGTATGGAGGTCCTGTCGTGAGTCCACTGCTGAAACAATGCCGGAGGGACAGATGTGTCGAAATCCAGAGCACCCAAAAGAATGTCTGTATCCTTATCATGATCGATATCAGCAATGTCCAGGGATATCCATCGGCCGCTTGCTCCAAGAGGTGTTATGGAGGGAGTAAACCCGTTGCTGTTATTTTCAAAATACACAAAACCTTTTTCTGGTTCTTTCTTAAAATCCGGAAAGAAAGCAATGGCTGCAATGTCCAGATCTCCGTCTTTATCAAAATCGTGAGCAATAGCCTGCGATGCTCCATGCATGGGATGAAACCAGGATTCCTTGAATTGATTTAAGCCATCATTCAGAAACAGCCGTACGCCATGATAGGGTTTGAGAATCACGGAGTAATCTGCGTTATCACCGTTGGTATACAGAATATCAAACTTACCATCCTTGTTGAAATCTGCGACATCTATAAAACTTGATCCATATACCGGTGGAAATCTCAACAGCGTGGTTACTTTGAAATCAAATTTCCCCTGGTTTGAAAAGAGAATGATCTTTTCATCGCCTTGTGTTACCAGGGCCAGAATATCGGGTAAGCCATTACCATCAAAATCACGGATCACTACTTTTCTGGCTCCGGGTAACGTGCTTAATATATGTTTTCTGTAGCCATCATTAGTACCTTCAAAAGCAACCAGTTCGCCAGTGTAGTTGCCAAATGCACAGATGATTTTGTCCGGGAGATTATCTTTGTTGAGATCTGCTTCTGCAATAAATACAGGTCTCTTCAATGAATCGATCAGCGTTGTAGTCTGATGTTCGCCCCGGTTTATCGAAACGACTTCACCAATTGATTCATCACTGGGCTCCATAATACCCATAAGGACGGCAAGTGTTTCATCTTTTGAAAGAACCAATTGTACAGCAGGGCTGCTGAGTTCCAGTGAATCTTCCAGCACAAAACCTGAATTCAGTGTGTATAACATCGGAGTACGATTCCCCAGATAAATCTTGTTTCGAACCGTATCAATTTTCAAAACACTGTTTAATGGCAAATCTCTACCGGGCAAACGAAAAGAAGAAGTGATAAACTGTTTCAGTGAATCGATATGGAGTTGTTCCGGAACAGTAAGCGAGTCAGGAGCTTCGCGCAGGTAATACTCCTGAATTATCTTCCATTCCTCTTTTGTCATCAGTGGTTCGGACGGAAGCGCGGTTAATACAACCTTTCGGTCTGCTTCAGTCATGCGACTGAGAATATCCAATCCGCCAAACCCCATTCGGAAGGCCATGTGTGGCAGTACCGATTCCTTCCAGGTTGTTTTATCCAACAGAGAAGGTTCGGGGAACATGTGGCACTGGCCGCAATATTTTTTAGCCAGTTTTTCTCCCTTTGCTTGCTTATCACCACAGGAATTAAAAGTAAGGATGCTCAGTATAATACTGACAGCAACGAAAAAAATAGAAAGTCTTTTCATGCAGGACCGGGAACTATAAGGATTGGGTGAAACAATAGGAGATAATATTTGCACCCATGCGGAGAGCCTGCTGCCTTTTATCTTCCGGATCATTGTGAATGCGCTGATCTTCCCAGCCATTGCCCAAGTCAGTCTCAAAGGAATAAAAAACGATTAGCCGACCTTGATACAATAAGCCAAGGCCTTGTGAAGGCTTACCATCATGCTCGTGAATTTTAGGAATGCCTTTCGGGAAATCAAACTTCTGGTGGTAAATAGGATGGTCAAAGGGAAGTTCTATCAATTCAAGTTCAGGGAATACTTTTTTTAATTCAATACGAATAAACTGATCCATGCCATAGTTGTCATCGATATGAAGAAAACCGCCACCGATTAGGTATCTTCTAAGGTTGGCTGCATCTGCGTCTGAGAATACCACATTACCGTGTCCCGTCATGTATATATAAGGATACAGGAAAATATCGCGACTGCCTGCTTCTACAATATCTTCTTCAGTTGAGATACTCATACCTAACTGCTCGTTACAAAAATTGATCAGGTTGGGAAGAGCTGTTTTATTGGCATACCAATCACCACCGCCCTGGTATTTCAGCTTGGCGATTTTAATCGGTATTTGACACAGAGCAATCTGACTTCCGAAAAACGCGAATAAACCAATAATTCGTACTCCCACGGTTACCATTACGTTCCTTTTCATACTCAAAAATGAAAAAAAGTTTTGTTTACTCTTAAACCTTTAACAGAAAGGTATATCTAAACTAAAACAAAACAAGAAACCAATTTATTTGATATGAAAACCAACTTTCTAATGAAACTGTCCTCCCTGTGTATTATAACAGCACTCGCGTTATCCTGCCAGGAGGAGGAGCAGGGGTTGACCCGGGGTGATACCCAGGACATCACTGAAGAAGCCCTTACAGATTCCTACTTCCAGGATATGGATGATCTGGGAAGTGTGGCTATCGATGCACCGTCCGATGAAACATTTGAAGGTGGCAGAAAGCAAACGTCAATAACCATTAATGATGACCGGTTCGATTGTGAAGGTGTTGTGATAACCATTAATGCAACGGGTACGCCAGAAACGCCACAAGGAACCATCACAGTTGATTTTGGAACGACCGGATGTACAGATCTTCGCGGAAACGTTCGTACAGGTAAGCTGATCTTTACCTATTCCGGAAGGCGCTTTCAACCCGGCTCTACACTGGTGACTACTACGGACAATTACACCATCAATGGCGTAAAGCTTGAGGGAACAAGAACCTCTACCAATGTACAGAGTAGTACAACTGAATCACCAAAGTTTAATGTGGTGTTGGAAAATGGCAAGGCCACATTTGAAGATGGCTCTATAGCTACGCGTGAATCAAATATAACATGGTCATGGATAAGAGGTGCGAACCCGATCCAGGATGAACTGATCATTGACGACAGCAGTGAAGCTGAAGGTACTACCCGTAGCGGAAAAGATTATGTCGTTACGATCCTTGAGGACCTTGTTTATCAGCGCACTTGTTTTATTGCCGTGGGTGGAATTAAGAAATATGTTATCAACGACCAGAAGGAAATCGTTATTGATTACGGAACCGGTGACTGCAAAACGATATCCGTAACGGTTAATGGAATTACCCGAAATGTCATTTTGAAGTAATCCGTGAGAAGTATAAAAAAAGAAGGCTGTTTCCTGACCAGGGCAGCCTTTTTTTTATTCCGTATCCTTCTTAAGTTTTGCAAAATCGGGGATATGAAAGTTACTTGCACCATCTAAAGAAACCATTTTCAATGAAGCAATATCTTGACCTGATGAAGGATATCCTGGATAACGGAGCACATAAAACAGATCGCACTGGAACCGGAACTCTGTCTGTTTTTGGCAGACAAATGCGGTTTGACCTTTCGCAGGGTTTTCCATTGGTTACTACCAAGAAGCTTCACCTCAGGTCTATCATTTATGAATTGCTTTGGTTTTTAAACGGTGATACAAACATTAAGTATCTGAAAGACAATGGTGTATCCATATGGGATGAATGGGCAGATGAAAATGGTGAACTTGGGCCGGTATACGGTCATCAATGGCGAAGCTGGCCGGCTCCGGATGGCCGTCATATTGATCAGATCACACAGGTAATTAATCAGATAAAACAGAAGCCTGATTCTCGCAGGCATATTGTTTCAGCGTGGAATCCGGCTGAAGTAGATAAGATGGCTTTACCTCCCTGTCACGCACTGTTTCAGTTTTATGTAGCCGATGGAAAGCTTTCCTGCCAGCTTTATCAGCGCAGCGCAGACTTTTTTCTGGGTGTTCCATTCAACATCGCCTCTTATGCACTGTTAACCTATATGTTTGCTCAGCAATGTGATTTGCTCCCCGGAGAGTTTGTATGGACGGGAGGAGATGTACATCTCTATTCAAATCACGTTGATCAGGCCAGGCTTCAACTCTCAAGAGCACCATTTGCTCTACCACAACTCAACATAAAACGTAAACCGGAATCTGTTTTTGATTACGCGTTCGAGGATTTCGAAATTCTTAATTATCAGTCTCACCCCTCTATAAAAGCACCTATCGCTGTTTAGCAGTTTGTGGTATGATTCATGCGGTTTGTATGCCAGTCAGGTTATTCTGATTGTGCTTACCGGATTATCGGAAGAAGCCATGATGACCTGACTACATTTTAGTACCTTCGGATTACTTTCAACCCGTACCCATGAATATCCTGTATGCCCTGATGTTGCTTTTCGCTTTTCAGGATGCGCCTTATAAGGCTAAAGAAGAGTTTGAAGTAAAATTGAACTTCGAATTTCGTCAACGTCCTCATAACCCGAATGCTTATAAGTTTGAGGGAAATGCTTCTGCACCGGAACCCACCGGACCATTACCATACTTAAAGCTGAATCTGAAAATTCTGAAGCTCTCTCCGGAAGAGATCAAAATAAAGGTTTTGAATTCACGGCAGGAAAGTGTGTTCTCACGAAAGGCACAGGAGGGTCAGGTGGTAGAACTGGATCTGGGTTTCACCGATGATCTGAAAGGACGCGTATCCAGCCATGAATACATCGCACTGCTGTTAGACAGTGAGAAAAAAACCATCAGCCGGATCGTAATACTTTTTGAAGAGGATGGATCATACCTCATTAATGGGGAGAAACGTGGTAAAATCTAAAGAAATTAAACCACTCAGCATTTACTTCAGCAGATCATATAACCCTGCACCAGCCGTGTTCAGGTTTTTTTATTTTTACACGTACCACCAAAATGTGTTTTTAGAATGAGGCGTCTTTTTGCAGTGTTGTTATTGTTCCCTTTACTTTCGTTCGGTCAGTACCAGCAACCTGATGGAGCAGCGATAAAACTCCGAATGAAGAAACTTAATGTACTGGCTTCGGTCTTGTATGTAGCGGCCCATCCCGATGATGAAAACACCCGCATCATAACCTATATGGCAAATGACTATCTGGCTACAGCCGGATATCTTTCCATGACCCGGGGAGATGGTGGACAGAATCTGATTGGTCCGGAGATCCGTGATCTGCTGGGCCTTATCCGAACACAGGAACTTTTAGCCGCACGGAGAATAGATGGAGGAGAACAATTCTTCACGCGGGCCAATGATTTTGGATTTTCAAAATCCGCTCAGGAAACTTTTGATATCTGGGGAAAGCAGAACATAATGGCAGATGTAGTTAAGGTGTTCCGGCAGTATCAGCCTGATGTGATCATTACCCGCTTCCCACCCGATGAACGTGCCGGTCACGGTCATCATACCGCTTCGGCCATCCTAGCGCAGGAAGCTTTTGATCTGGCGGCTGATGCAAATACTTTTCCGGAACAGGTAAAAGAGTATGGCACATGGCAGATAAAAAGGTTATACACGAACACAGGTCGGTGGTGGAATAATACTATCAATGAAAGCACTCCTGGTATTGTGACGCTTCATGTGGGTGGATATAGTCCATTGTTGGGCACATCATTTACGGAGATTGCAGCGGTGAGCAGAAGCCAACACAAGAGTCAGGGTTTCGGGTCCAGCGGAACCCGAGGCGATCAGGTGGAGTTTCTGGAATATGTGAAAGGTGAACGGGTAGAAAAAAACATATTTGAAAATATCAATACTACCTGGAGCCGTGTTGCAGGGGGAGAGCGGATCCAGCCTGTAGTAGATAAGGCCATACGCGAGTTTGATATAGAGAAACCTGAGCAAAGCATACCCATATTGTTTCAGATCCGTAAGGAGATAAGCAAGTTAAGTCCGGGAGTATGGCGTTCCCGAAAACTGACTGAAGTTGAACAGTTGATACAGGATTGCCTTGGAATATATGTGGGCGTTTCAGCAAACCAGTATTGGGGAGCTCCCGGGCAGAAGGTGATTGTAAATTTTGAGCTGGTAAACCGTTCAGGGGCAAACGTAAACGTTACCCGGATTGCTTCACCTGTACTATCCTTTGACACTGCATTTTCTCTTCCGTTGAAGAACAATATTCCCGTTCTGTTGAAAACAAGAAAAAGCATTTCCAACAGTGCATCGTATTCCGATCCTTACTGGTTGAAGAAGCCACATACCCCGGGATTTTTTCAGGTTGATGATCCTCAGAACATCGGACGTCCGGAAAATAAACCCGCTGTTTTATTTTCGGTCTCAATAGATTTATCCGGTGAAAAACTGGTAATGGATGTGCCCTTGAAATTCAAGTGGACTGACCCGACAAAAGGAGAGTTGTATCGTCCGTTTGAAATTGTACCTCCGGTTTTTGTAAACGTAGGTAGCAGTACAATTATCTTCAGTGATGATAAACCCCGTGAAGTAAAAGTTACCTTAAAGTCGGCAGGCGATAGTGTTATGACAGGCAAGCTTCGTCTGACTGTTCCGGCCGGTTGGAAAACCGAACCAGCCTTCCATGAGATAAAGCTTTCAGTTCGTGATGAAGAATTAACAACATCATTTATGGTTTTACCAACCGCGTTGGAAGGTACATTTCGGCTGAATGCAGTTGCTGAGATTGATGGTCAGGGTATGTTTGAAAATGGATTACAAACCATCAGCTACGACCACATTCCAACACAGACCTTACTGCCGAAAGCCGAAGTCAAAGCGGTGCGCATCAATCTTAAAAAAGAAGGTAATGTAATTGGCTATGTGAAAGGAGCAGGAGATGATGTTCCAGCTGCACTGCGCACCATGGGTTATGAAGTATGGGAAATGCGCAATGATGAGGTGACAACAGAAAACCTTAAACGCGTTGATGCTGTAGTACTGGGTGTTCGCGCGGTTAACACCAATGAGCGTATTGGTTTTCTGATGCCTGCCTTACTTGATTATGTAAAGAATGGTGGCACTATGGTAGTTCAGTATAATACCAGTTTTGACCTGGAAGCGGATCAGTTCTCTCCATATCCGATATCCATTTCCCGTGATCGGGTCACAGAAGAAGATGCCGAAGTACGAATACTTAAACCTGACCATGTTGTACTGAATTCTCCCAACCTTATAACACAAAAGGATTTTGATGGCTGGGTTCAGGAACGCGGGCTTTATTATCCCAATAAGTGGGATGCAAACTATGAAGCGCTGTTGTCTATGAATGATAAAGGTGAGCCAGCAAAGGAGGGAAGCCTGCTTGTTGCAAAGTATGGTTCTGGTTATTACGTCTATACCGGAATTTCTTTTTTTCGAGAATTGCCTGAAGGTGTAGCCGGTTCATTCAAACTATTCGCCAACCTCGTCTCCCTTGGTAAGCCAAAGAAAATAGAACATGCCAAAGTGAAAAATAAAATGAAATAGAGTTTCGATCATGTCGAATGACCGCCCCCCCATATTTAAAACCTGGAGCCAATGGTATTGGCTTGTTCTTGGTGTTATGATCTTCCAGGTTGTTTTATACTACTGGCTAACCATTTCGTTTTCATGAATCTTATTGACTGGATTGTTCTTTTCTGTACTGTAACCTTTATAGTACTCTATGGAACATGGAAAACACGGGGCAATAAGAATATTGAAGGGTATCTGAAAGGGGATAACTCTATGAAGTGGTGGATGATCGGAGTATCCATCATGGCTACGCAAGCCAGCGCTATTACTTTTTTATCAACACCCGGGCAGGCCATTGAAGATGGAATGCGGTTTATCCAGTTCTATTTCGGTTTACCTATTGCTATGGTAATTATCTCCGTTACCATGGTGCCCATCTATTACCGACTCAAGGTATTTACTGCATATGAATATTTAGAAACACGCTTTGATTTAAAGACGAGATTGTTAGCCGCTATACTTTTCCTGATCCTTCGTGGGTTATCTGCAGGCATTACATTATTTGCTCCTGCGTTGGTTCTCTCTACCATCCTGCAATGGCCAATAACCATTACCACCATCCTTATCGGAACATTAGTTATTGTGTATGTAGTTTCCGGAGGAACGAAAGCGGTAAGTCTTACCCAACGTCAGCAGATGGCGGTGATCATGAGTGGAATGATCCTGGCGGGCATCCTCGCATTTACCATGTTGCCGGAGGGTATTTCTTTTGGCGATACCGTTGCTGTTGCTGGTGAACTCGGTAAACTTAATCTGGTGAATCTTGATTTCAATCTCACAGACCGGTATAATATATGGTCCGGTCTTATTGCCGGAACATTTCTTTTCCTGTCATACTTCGGCACCGATCAATCGCAGGTGGGAAGATATCTCAGTGGAGCTTCCGTTGCTGAAAGCCGGCTAGGGCTGATCTTTAACGGACTGTTGAAAATACCCATGCAGTTTATCATCCTGTTTATCGGGGTATTGGTTTTCGTTTTCTATTTGTTCAATCAGCCACCGGTATTTCATAACCGTACTTTACATGAAAGAGCAAAGCAGACCGAGCACAAAGAATTACTTCAGGCACTGGAAAATGACTATACTGTGATTCATCAGCAGAAACAGACTGCTGTCAACGCCATGGTCGATGCTATCCATCAAGAAAATGCAGCGGCTGTTAAACGTGAACGTGATGTTGTACAGAAATATCAGCGAAAAGAAACCCATATTCGTGATTCGGTTAAAAACACAATTGCTGCAGCCATTCCCGGGGCTAAGGTACAGGACCGCGATTATATCTTCCTGAATTTTGTACTCACACACTTACCGCATGGTATAATAGGACTTCTTCTTGCGGTGATGTTTTCAGCGGCCATGTCATCCATGGCCGGTGAGTTGAATGCATTAGCATCAACCACTACCGTTGATATTTATAAGCGTTCGGCAAAGAAGAACCAGGATGATCAGCATTACCTGCTTGCTTCCCGTTGGTTTACGGTGATGTGGGCGATCCTTGCAATGGTGTTTGCGATGCTGGCTTCATTTGCCGAGAACCTCATTCAGTATGTAAACATTGTGGGGTCATTATTCTACGGCACCATCCTCGGTATATTTCTGACCGCATTCTACGTGAAGTATGTAAAGGCAAATGCAATATTTATTGCCGCTATTGTCGGGGAATTGGTTGTGCTTTATTGTTATTTTTTCACCGATGTTGCGTTTCTTCTCTACAATGTTATAGGACCTGCCGTGGTGTTGGTACTGGGATTGATCATTCAGTTATTGTCTGCTCAGCGGAGTTAAAGATTAAATAATTATTTCTTTTCCCTGAAAAGTTGACCAAAGTAAAATAATGATCTACATTTGGTTACTGTCACTTTAATCTTGCTCGTTATGAAAACCCTCTCATTGCTTGCCAGAGCATTGCGTTTATGAACACATTTCGGATTCCGTGAATTGTATGTGAGCCCTTAGCCGTTAGTATTCGGGTCCGATTGTATTATGGTCTTCTTCACAACAGATTACAGTGCCTGTTGCCTACTGGTACTTTGACAACCTAACAGCGTCAAAGGATCTTAGATTACTGATTTTGTTTTGGCTATTCTAATCTTACTACAATGAAGACCCCCTTACTCTTTGCAAAAAGCATGATTTTGCTCATGCTGTTAGTCAGTTCTTTCCATGTTGTTGCGCAGCCCGTTGCTGAATTTGATTACTGGGACATGAATCTGGATTCGGTATTTGTTACATCAAAATCACAACCGGATTGCCATCTTGATTTTCGGAATACGGGCGATGCACCATTGATTGTTTCAGTCACTTCTTCCAATCCCCGGTTTTTTATTCTCAACCATGACAGCGCCTTTACCATTCTTCCCGGAGGGTGGGACGGAGTATGTGTTGACTTTAATCCGTTACAACCAGGAGAAGACACTGCGGTGATAACCATCACAACGAATGATCCTGATCATCCGGTAACAACAGTGCAGGCGAGAGGTGTGGGTCTTGCTTATCCGGTAACACCCGACTTTCTTATTGATACACTTTCCACCGGAGAAATATCGCATCATCAATTGGTCATTAAGAATACTACATTCAGCAGGGGCCAGTTTTATGTATTGGCCGAGTCATTCTTCTATATGGAAGTACCTTACCCTTCACATTTCCTTGAGCCTGAAGATTCTGTTGTGGTTGATGTAAACTTTAATGCTCATTTATATTTTTCGGGATCATATCCTGCCTGGCTGGAAATATTTTTTTATCCCGAGGATTATGGCTATACCAAAAGTGTGCGGTTGAATACAGTAATGCTAATTGATGACGCTCTGCCTGTGATTGTAGCTCCGGATTCCCTGCATGTTGAAATACCTCAGGGTAGCCAAAAAACGGAATCTTTCACCCTTGGCAATCCAGGCGAGGCTGAGCTCAACTATCATATTAACTATAATCCCATGTACAGTGAAGCTGGCGGTCCACGATTATATAGCACAGGGTTTGAAGAGTTTGAAACAGGACCTATCCATATGAAAGGCGGATGGTATTCAGCAGAGTATGTCTTCTTTCAGGATGAGGACCGTTGGATCGTAGATACTGCTAATCCGTATTCCGGATCGCAGCATCTTCGGTTCACGTCTGACAACGGAGACGATTATAGCAGGTTATTTTCACCTCCTATACAAGCCCCTGAGGCTGATGTTTCCGCGGTGGATATGATGATAGATTTTGAGCCTGGTGTTACGTGGACAATAGTTGCCGCAAGCCCCAGCTGGGGATTTTCAGGAAATACCTTGATAATTTATCCGGATGGTAGCTTGGGTGTTCGGGAGGAATACTGGGATAGTTCAGTGCAATCAATATCCGGAAATCTTCCTGCAGGATATTTCAACCTGAAGTTTTCTGTAAACAGAACTACCAATCAGTTTTCAATAGCGGTTAATAATACCGTGATCTATACCGGTACCAGTTCGACAACTTCCTATAGTGAAATTTCATTTTCAGGTGGACAGGAAGCGACAGGGGTATCGCTTGATATTGATAATATCAGGTTTACAGAAGATGATAACATCAGGTTTGTCACTATTTTTTCGGAGGAAGGTGGTGCAGGTAGCGTACCAGCCGGCAGCTCACAAGAGGTCACCATTCGTTTTGATGCGCGTAATATAGATCCTGGAATATATCAGGACACTCTTATTGTGATAAGTTCCGATACTGCCGGCCAGGTTGTTACCATTCCGCTTACCACAGTTGTACGCCAGAATCTGATGCCTGTACTTACGGGTGTGTCTGATACAACCCTTGTTGCAGGAGATATTTTAACCCTTACGTTTTCGGCAACTGATCCGGATGATTCACTGGTGTCCGTTGAGGGTTTTAATATAATTGGAGCGCCCAGCAATACACAGGAGGTAACAGCTTCCGGAAATGGATTTGTTACGTATACATTCACCACAGAAGAAATACCCACTGACAGTTGGTATGAAGGGATGATCATTGCACGTGATCCGCGTGATGGAATTTCTTCCTTACCTATTCGGATACACGTGCTTGCACATAAAGCGAATGATTTTGCATTGACCAATTTTAAAACCGGAGTTGATGTAGCCGTATTTACCGATACCGTTGTTGTTGACATTGCACACCCGGATTTGAACAAGTTAACCATTCAGTTCAAACCTGATCTCGATTACGGCATGCCGCCCGATGGCGTAAAATTTATATTGGATGGTGTACAAACCAATGTTGATTGGGTAAAGCCTTACTATATCAACTCCTGGTTGATTTCGAACCTCAGCGAAGGGTATCACTCACTGACGGCTATTTCGTTCTATGGTTTCGATGGTGATGAATATGTTATCGCCACACGCAAAACAACTATTCAGGTAATCAATTCGGCAGCCATCACAGATTTTGATCTTGTCCGTGCAGATGGTTCGAAGATCATGGATCTTGAAAATGGCAGTGTCATTGATATCGGGCAACCTGGATTCGGTGCTATAAATATTGTAGCAAATACGAGCATCAATACCTTACGCAGTGTACGTTTTGTAACAGGCAACATCACCATTCGTATTGACAACCGTGCACCCTACGCCATGCGTGGTAATGCCAATGGAAGCGATACGGTATGGCCTGCGCAACCCGGTTTCTATACCATTACGGCTATACCCTACATGATGTATTATGGCTGGGGCCCACGGGGCGTACCGTTAACCGTAAGTTTCCAGGTGATCAGAAGCGCAGCCCCGGCTTCAGCACGTGCGGGCCAGGTTGAGGATGAAGTCGTTAATCAGGAAGTTTCCAGCGAAGACGATGAGTGGTCGGTTTATCCCGTTCCTGTGGACAACGAAGTCACCATTCGGCTGAGTGAAAAGATCAGCGGTGAAGTGGCTTTGCAAATACTTAATGCACAAGGGCAGTCAATATACTCACAGGTAGGTATTGCCGATGCATTTCGAAGCTATAACCTTAGTGCAAGGGAACTGGGCATGAATCAGGGAATATTTTTCGTGGTGCTGCAGCAAAATAACGGAAGACGTTCCGTGAAGAAAGTGATAAAGAAATAAATGTTAAAGCACAGGTAGAGGTGAACTTTACCTGTGCTTTTCAGAGTGAAATCCGTAAGGCGATTTCTATAGTGTTGTATCAATTTTGTCCTGGCTAGTTAATCTTATCTGTATGAAACCATCTCTACCTCTCGTTTGCGTAAGGCATGCATCGTTGCCTTATGTAATTCTTCTCATGTTATTGTCATCTGTTTTAATTTCTGTCCACGCACAGGAAAAAACAGCAATTGAACCTGGTGTTATCCGCATTAAAGTGAAAGAAGAACTTGCAGCTCAGCTTGAGCAATCAAAGATGATGCGAAGTTCCGGAAATCACGTTTTAACCGGCATACAATCCCTTGACAGGTTATCGGAAAGGTTTACCGTATCCAATATGAAGCGGGTATTCCGTCCGTCCGGCAAATTTGAAGCAAAGCACAGAAAGTATGGGTTGCACCTTTGGTATGAAATTCAACTTGATCCGGGCATGTCCATCCAGGCTGCCCGTGAGGCATTTTCTTCATTGGCAATGGTTGAAGAGTCAGCTCCAGTTTACAAAAAGGAAATCATAGAGCCAGGCAGTACATCTTACCTGAAAGATTCAGAAAGGAATAAACCCAGTACACAATCGCTTACCGGACCGCCAAATGATTTTTTCGTTAATTATCACTGGTCTTATAATAATACAGGACAGTTCGGAGGAACACTGGGTGCCGATATTGATCTGTATAAAGCATGGGCAATTGAGACTGGTAAGAGTGATGTTATTGTTGCCATAATTGACGGAGGAGTTGACACGACCCATCCCGACCTGGTACCTAACCTATGGACCAATGCGGGTGAAATTCCAGGCAATGGAATCGATGATGATGATAATGGTTATACAGATGATATACATGGTTATGGATTCGGTGACAATTCGAATGTCATTACCCCACACTACCACGGTACACATGTAGCGGGAACGGTTGCTGCAGCTACAAACAATGGAATAGGAGTCGCAGGAATTGCCGGTGGGTCGGGAACCGGAGATGGAGTCAGGCTGATGTCCTGTGCATCGTTTGGTGCTGTGTCTACCGGAAATTTTGATGATGCCTTAGTTTATGCTGCAGACAATGGTGCGGTCGTAGCGCAAAACAGTTGGATTTACACAGTTCCAAATGCTTACAATTCTTCAGAGTTGGTGGCGATAGACTATTTTATAGCTGAAGCCGGAAAAGATGAGGCCGGCAACCAGGTAGGTCCAATGAATGGAGGTATAGTTATTTTCGCTGCCGGAAATAATAACAGCAATGCGGCTTATTTTCCGGCATACTACTCACATGTAGTAGCCGTATCTTCCGTAAACGATTTGGATAAGAAAGCCGGCTACTCAAATTATGGTAACTGGATTGACATTTCAGCACCTGGTGGTGAAGCAATCAATTCCTTCAACCGGATGATCCTGAGCACAGGAGTAGGAGGCGTGTACACACTTTTACAAGGTACTTCAATGGCGTGTCCGCATGTTTCCGGAGTAGCCGCATTAATGGTTTCAAAGTTTAAAGGGCCGGGCCTTACGCCTGCATTCATCCGGGGAAGACTTATCGAATCGGCAGACAGAATTGAAGACCTTAATCCGCTTTACCTGAAGCAAATGGGAAGCGGACGGTTGAATGCTTTCAAGGCGCTGCAGGAAACAGAGACTACTCCGCCAGATGCTATTATCAATCTGGCCGCTACTGACGCTACAATCACATCCATATTATTAACATGGACTGCTCCCGGAGAAAATGGTATTGGTCAAACGGCACAATATGACTTCCGGTATTCAACCAGTCCGATCACCGTTCAGAATTTTAATCTGGCCACACAGGTTTTGGATGAACTTCCGCCACGCTCGGCCGGAGATTCAGAAACCTTATGGGTTAAAGGCCTGCTGCCGGATACCCGATATTATTTTGCAGCAAAGTCAACTGACTTTTATGGAAATATCTCTGATATTTCAAATGTTGCCCAATACCGCACGGATGTAGCTCCGGTTATTTCCATTAATCCAACTTCGCTTCAGGCGGATCTGATCACCAGGGAATCAGAAAATCAAACCGTGACAATACATAATACAGGTGGTGGCGTGCTTGAATTCTATTGGCAAAGCATAAACTATAACATTAATGTATATCCAACGGTTTGGTCAGGCACAATCCCTCCGTATGAAAGCCGTGAAATTGAATTTGTGCTTAGTGCTGAGGGACTTGCCACCGGGGTCTACAACGCGGACTTTAAAATAATATCAAATGATCCTTTGAATAGTACATTGGTTATGCCCATAACGCTGAATGTGACATCCAATGGATTTCCGATAGCCGTAATTCAGCATGATGATTCAGTAAATTTCTATGGGGATAGGTATATCGGAGGTTTGTACTATTGGGATTGGAAATACATCTACAATGAAGGATCAGAACCGCTGGTTATTTATGATGTAACATGTACCAATCCATTTTTCAGGATGACGTTCGGCAGCGGAAATAGCATTGAAGATACATTGACGATTGCGCCATTCGGAGATGATGCCCTGTTTACTTATTTTGAGCCGATAGAACCGGGTCTTCACACCGGAGAGATTTATATTCATACGAATGATCCAAACCGGCCTCTTATTACCCTGTATGCAAAAGGAAATGCTCTAAAATCACCGAAGGATCTTCAGTTTCCCCGTCAGCTGCCAACAGACACTGCTTATGTTAATTCGAGGTACCGGACCTCATTCTGGATGTGGAACGATGGTGTAGAAGATGTTAATGTTCAGTTTGACGATTATGAATGGGATATGGTGACTTATTCATTATCATCGGCAACACTTCATCCGGGAGATTCAGTAGAAGTGACCGTTGAATTTGAATTACTGTGGCCAGGTTACAGTGACTTCTATGTCACCTTTCAGACTGATGATCCCAAATTTCAGGAGAATGGTGGCTATGCATACACTACTATTTTTCTGGACGTTATCGAACCCGAATTTGTTTTATCCGAAGACACGATTCATTATAAAGTTGAAAAGGATAAACAGCAACAAGGTGTGATACCCATGTTTAACCTGAGTGGGATACACAGATCATTTCAAGCGCAGTTGGATAACTCGTCAGCTTTTCCATCCTCCTTGCTTTCGGTAACTCCACTATCGGGTTCTATTTCAGCCAATGATACAACCGATTTTACATTTACCGTTGATACGCATGGAATCGATTATGGAACGTACACAACAACTCTGATCATTGACGTAGGTCACAGTCCCTTGTTTGTGCCTGTTGTTGTTGAAGTATTTGCTCCCCCTGTAATTGATCTGTCTTTGGATTCTATTCAGCAGGTACTACCCATAAACGCAGTTCAAACTGTTCCACTTCAAATAATGAATATAGGGGGGGCTGATCTGAACTACTCTATACATACGAATTCAGTACCTGTTCATCCCGGAGGTATTCGAAAGTTTCAGACCGGATTTGAATACGATGATATCGCAGATAGTGTTTATGCAACCGGAGGATGGCACGTTAACCTTTACCCTGATGAATACCAATGGAGTATTTCCAGTGAAAATCCATTTTCAGGTTCCCGGCATCTACGTTGCCAATCCGGTGATAACCTGGGTTATGGTACCAGCATTTATTCACCTGACCTTACTTCGGGTACAGCGGAAGTTTCTATTGCTGAGATGATGATCGATGTTGATCGTGGAGTGTCCTGGGAAATTGGTGTATGGTCGGATGGACTTTCCGGTTACATATTCGGTAATTTTTTACTTATAGCACCTGATGGAAGCCTGCAAACCTTAGTCAAAATATCATCAGAATTATCAGAGCTCAAATCAATACCGGGAACCCTTCCTGACGGATATTTTAAATTACGATTCACGACCAAAGCGAGCACCGGAGAATTTACAATTTCGGTTAACGATACTGTGATCGCTTCTGATATTGGTGTAGGCAAACACTATTCTGAAGTTTATTTTGCGTGTGGTACTGAGTCCACCGGACCGATCCTGGATATCGATGATATCAGGATTTACGATGGTGACCAGCCTGTTCCATGGTTGCAGGTGGACCCTGCATCCGGAACTATTCCGATGACAGATTCTCAACCTGTAAATGTAGTACTCGATTCCCGAGGTATTGATCCGGGTGTATATGCAGACACACTTAAAATAATCAGCAATGATTTGGTACGGCCAGTTGTTTCAGTTCCCGTACGTGTTATAGCAGAAGAAAATATACCGCCAACCATTGAAGGAGCCCTTGTTGTAAATGCTATTGCGAATGAAACGCTTACGGTACGCTATTCAGGTTCTGATCCGGATGACACTAATGTGACGCTGACCGATTATAGAAGCCATCCTTTTCCAGGAAGTGTGGTTTATGGTAATGGTCATATTACCTATACGTTTAAGCCAACGGTGTCTGACATTGGCAGATCGCGTATGAATTCGATTATCTATGCTTCAGATGGAAGAGGTGGATTTGATTCAAAGTATGTTGAAATCAATGTTCTGCCATTCCAGGTGAAAGACTTCAGTCTCGTGTGGTATAGTGATTATTCGATGGTTAAAACCTTTACCGACACAGTCGATCTTGATATTGCAGATCCGGTTGTTTCCATGTACACGATAAGGGCCAACACTTCTCCGAATAAAGTAGGAAGCATACGGTTTACCCTGGATGGTGCAGAAATCAATATCGATAACACAGCTCCGTACAGTATTAACCATTGGGTTCTTCCTGTACTGAGCGAGGGCTACCACGTGCTGACGGCACAGGCATTCACGAATAGTAATGCGCAGGGCGTAGGAGGGCAGGTCAGAAAAACTATAATTCGTGTATTTAACTCAGCCGCTATCACGGATTTTGATCTGGTCAATGGAAGTGGAGTTAAGTTGATGGACCTGGAAGAGGGTAGTGTCATCGATATCAGCCAGCCTGGATTCAGTTCAATTAATATTGTAGCGAACACCAGCATAAATACGGTGCGAAGTGTACGCTTCGTGACAGGTACTGTTACCATTCGCATTGACAACCGTGCACCTTATGCCATGCGCGGAAACTCTGATGGTACCGACACATTCTGGCCGGTGAAACCTGGCAGCTATAGCATAAAGGCTATACCCTACATGATGTATTATGGATGGGGCCCCAGAGGGATACCACTTACAGTTAATTTTAAAATAATACAGAGTGCTACACCTGCAGTTGCGCGTTTATCATCAGATGGGCCATTGGAAGTTGAGGAATTTACTACTCAGGAAGAGGTGTTACAAATCTATCCTGTTCCCGTGAATGACTTGCTTACTATTTATGTAAATGAAAAAATAGAAGGAGACATCCGGCTAAGTATAACCAATGCACAGGGTCAGGTCGCACATGAAAAAGACGGACCGGCAAATAGCCTGAGAACTTATACAGTAAGCACCTCAGGCTTAGGACTAAGCCAGGGAGTGTATTTTGTAATACTTCAGCAGAGTAATGGCAGGCGAACCGTTAAGAAAATTATAAAAGAATAGCTCACATTAAATTGAACTCTTAAATAGATGAGTCATGGTTGCCATGACTCATCTATTCTCATCCCGGATTATTCTCCGTTAATGTAAATGCTCCCGTATTTATCCGGTAGTATGAGAAACACTTTTATTAAGTACAGTATCAGCCAGAAGGAAGATACAAACGGTTTAATTCAAGCATGTTGGAACATGTAAGACAGTGACGCGTATTTTGCGACAGCTGGTTTAAAATTTATTTCACGTAAGTTGGAGTACATCATTTTAATTTTTAGTTATTTCATTTTAAGATTTGATCGTTGGCGTTGAACTGACCACCTGAAGGAAATCAAATCTAATCCTCAACTGAAGTTTGTGTGTGAGTAAGAATCGTGCAGGGGAAATCAGTTGATTTCAAAAAGAACTTTGTATAACTCTAAATAACCTCTCCTGCATGAAGTACATCTACGTGTCCTTTCAGCGATCGGCTTTTCTATGCCTGATCGTTTTGTGGCTTATGGCCATTGCCTCAAGCCAAGTGTATGCCCAGCAAAAGTCTGGTTTTGAAAACGGTGTTGTTCGGATCAAGGTAAGTGAAGCATTGGCTTCGCATCTTGAAAATACCCGGATGACCAAAAGTGCCGGTAACGTTTTAGTTACGGGAATCCAATCAATCGACCGTGTTAATGTGCAGTTCAAAGCTACCGGCATGAAGCGTGTATTCAGACATGCCGGCAAGTTTGAAGCAAAGCACAGGAAGTATGGACTTCATCGGTGGTATGAAATCCAGCTTGACAAGGCGGCTTCGGTATTAACTGCACTTTCTGCATATCAGCAGATTGATCAGATTGAAATTGTACAGCCTTTATATAAAAAGGCCATTGTAGGTTCTGACCGTAAAGATTTTGGTCCGCGGATCGTAATGCCCGAGGAACTGGCTACTTTATCGGGTGCTCCCAATGATCCGTTATTTGCCCAGCAGTGGCATTATGACAATACAGGTCAGGCCGGAGGAACTCCCGGATCTGACATCAGCATCCTTCAGGCCTGGGGAATTGAAACCGGAAACAGTAATGTTATTGTAGCAGTTACCGATGGTGGTGCACAGGTTGATCACCCGGATCTTGTTGCCAATATGTGGGTTAATACTGATGAAGTTCCAGGTAATGGAATTGATGATGATAGTAATGGTTATGTTGATGATATAAACGGTTACGGATTTGGTGACGACACTGGTGAAATAGCACCCGATGATCACGGTACGCACACCAGTGGAACGATTGCTGCAACGACCAACAATGGTATTGGTGTAGCTGGTGTTGCCGGTGGTTCGGGTGTTGGTGATGGTGTTCGGATTATGTCATGCGCAGCATTTGGTGCTGTAGGTGTTGGCGGTTTTGAAGACACATATGTTTACGCGGCTGACAACGGTGCATTGATCTCCCAGAACAGCTGGGGCTATACTAATCCTGGGGTGTTTGATCAGGCCGTGCTGGACGGGATTGATTATTTCATTGCTGAAGCAGGTAAAGATGAATTAGGTAATCAGGTTGGTTTGATGAATGGAGGTATTGTTATTTTCTCAGCAGGTAACGATGATGATGATGGTCCTCACTATCCCGGATTTTATGAATCAACACTTGCCGTCAGCGGTGTAACCAATCAGGATAAGAAAGCATGGTATTCGAACTTTGGTGAATGGGTTGATCTGGCTGCTCCGGGAGGAGAGACCTTTGTTAACAATGATCCACGCGGAGTATTAAGTACGGTATCGGGTGGAAACTATGCATTCTTCCAGGGAACATCCATGGCGTGTCCTCACGTATCGGGTGTCGCAGCATTGATCATTTCAAAATTTGGAGGCCCGGGCCTCACACCTGAAATGGTACGGGGAAGATTAACACAATTAGTAGATGATATTGATGCTGCTGATCCTCCATTTGCTGGCCTCCTCGGTTCGGGAAGACTAAACGCTTTCCTGGCATTACAGGAAAATGATGGCAGTGCGCCTGAAGCCATTGATGACCTGGCAGCGGCAGCTGTGGCTATTTCTGAAATAACGCTAACCTGGACAGCTCCGGCAGATGCTGGAAATGGTTCAGCTTCCGTTTACGATATCCGGTATTCAACGTCACCGATCACCGAAGGTAACTTCGGATCAGCCACCCAGTGGCCTAGCCCTCCGGTACCGCAGGCTGCCGGATCACCGGAATCGGTTACGATTACAGGTCTGTTACCTGGTACCGTTTATTACTTCGCGATCAAGTCAGCAGACTTCTTCGGTAATTTTTCAAGTGTTTCTAATATTGTTGAACAGGCCACGAATTTTGCCCCTGTAATTTCGGTATCACCGACATCACTGGTGCAGAATTTACAAACGGCCGGCACAGCCAGTCAGACATTTACCATCACTAACAATGGACTTGGTGTGCTGGATTTTGCCTTGAGTACACATGGTGGCTTTGCAGAAGTTTCTCCTGTAACAGATACTCTTGCTCCTGGTTCGAGTACGGATATCACCGTAACATTCAGCGCAGCTGGATTACTGGCTGGTACGTATCAAGGTACTGTAAGTATTTTTCACAATGATCCATTACAAGATAGTCTTACGGTAGGATTGACATTGAATGTCACCAACAATGGATTACCAATCGCTTCCGTTGAACCAGACTCACTCGACTTCGGTGATGTATTTGAAACGGATTCCGTAAGCCAGTACATCTATGTGCACAATGCCGGATCAGAACCATTAGCTATAACCGGAGTATCCTCTGATAATTCAGATTTTATAGCGCATTTCTCGGACACCGTTTTTGTAGCGCCATTCGCTACAGCGCAGATCCAGGTTACCTTTGTGGCTTCGTCACTGGGTGTATCGTCCGGATTCATAACCATTTCAACAAATGATCCGGCAAATACAAGCTTTACCGTTGCTGTTAGAGGAAATGGTGTGGTAGCTCCAGGCATAGTGGTTACACCTGATGCATTAAGTGCTTCGTTAAATACAGGTAATACGGAAACGCAGACACTCACCATTGAAAATACGGGAGGCAGCAATCTTGAATTTTCTGTAGGCGTATCATCTGCATCTCCGGCCAGTGTGGCTTCCGTGCGGAATGTGGTTGTCCCTGTGAAATCAGTGGCCACATCGAAAAGCAGTTCACAGAAGGCTTCCGCTTCAGGAAAGTATTCGAGCAATCAGATCAAGCTTAAATCTGTCGGAAAATCTGCAGTGGTTTCCAAACTGCTTATCGTAACACCAGATGATGATGTAACAGCTCTTGAAGCAATACTCAACGGCTTCGATGACATTCAGGCATCTACTATTTCAGCAGATTCATTGCCGCTTCTTTCCCTGGCAAAACTGAATCAGTATGATATCGTGCTTACTACCAATAATACACAGTGGCTGGGTTCTGGTGGTATTGATCCCGCTGATGTGGGCGATCTGCTGGCCGATTATATTGATGCCGGTGGTAAAGTAATCGTAAACCAATTTGCCTATTCCTACGATGCATGGCAGATGGCAGGACGATTCATCGATGATGGTTATGGACCATTCACACCATCTACAACAGATGCTGTTGTGGATGTAGAGCTCGGAACTATTCTCTCACCTGGCCATCCGATTCTCGAAGGTGTAAACGATCTGGCATACAGTGGCTATGTTCAAAACGTTGGACTTGCTTCGGGAGCTATAGCGTTAGCCGAGTGGGATAACGGTGAGTTATTCCTGGCGGCAAACGCTAAAGTAGTAGCCTTGAATATGCTTCCTGATCTGGGCAATGGTGATCCCCTGCAATGGGCTGGAGATCTTCCAACGATTTATCAAAATGCCGTTCACTATTTGCAGGGCGGTGGATCCTTTGTAACCGTTTCACCTGCAGAAGGCGTGGTAGCTCCCGGAGAACAAGTTGACCTGGAAGTTACATTTGATGCGTCAGGACTTGATGCCGGTGTCTATACCGCTTCTATCGATATTTCAAGTAACGCACCTAATAATGAGCTGATCTCTGTTCCTGCAACATTAACCGTGCTTGGACCTGAGTTTACCGTCTCACCTGATTCATTATACGATGAACTTGAAAGGCAACAAACATCAACCCATACTATTTTCCTGAACAATAATGGTCCTGATGATCACACGTTCACAGTTTCTGTGGAAGGTGCAGGTTTTTCAACATCTTCAGTGAAAATCAACAAACCAGCTTTAGCAAGCGGACGAAAAGCGCCTGCAGCTAATCCGGACAAGCAGAAGCAACAGAAATCAGCTCGCAAGAAAAATGACCGCGATGGAATCAAAGCGCTGAGTTTAGGATCCAAGAGCGGAAGAACAGCTTCGCGATCTTCCGTAACGCCAAATTCTACCGGACTATATACAACCGATTTTGAAAACCTTTCCCTGGGTGATATTGACGGGCAGGAGGGATGGTATGCCGAGTGGGGTAACTGGACTGTCAGTACAGAAAACCCCTATGATGGTGCGCAGCATTTTAGCGGATTGTCAGATGGTTTTGGATTTTCACTATCATTATCACCGTCAGCGACAATAGGATCTGAGCCAAAGTCAACCGTTACTATGAAGGTTAATTTGCAAAGTACAGATGTGAGCTGGCAGATTGCACCACAATCACCTTCTGCAGGTTTTGTGGTTACCCGAATTGGTTTCGAAACAGACGGAAGTATGACGGCATTGGTTAGTGATGGCGCTGGTGGTGGATTCTTTGAAACCATTGCACCTTCTGTACCTTCCGGATATTTTGATTTAACCATTGAGGCAGACAGGGCAACAGCGATGTTTGATGTTTACATCAATGAAACTAAAATATTCACAGGCCTGGGCTTTACCGGAGATATTGAACAGGTAGCTATTCTTTCATGGATGGAAGAAGCTGGTTCTACACTTGATATTGATGATTTTCAGATCATCGATGGTACAAAGGAGGAAGCGCCAACATGGATTACCGCTTCTCCGTTGACAGGAAACCTTCCGTCAGGTGCAACGGCAGAGATCACTGTAACCTTTACATCAGGTGAACTTGAATTTGGATTGTATTCAGCTAATGTTAATATCGAAGTTGATGGAACTGAGCTTACAGTACCTGCCAAATTACGCGTGATCGGTGATGAAGCAATTGATGTTGATCCTACCGTATTGGAAGCTGTTGTTGATTACAAAGGAGATACAACCAAGCTTATTCACATCGCTAACACCGGAGGTAAACCTTTGACCTATGGTTTACAGGTTATAGGTGCCGGTACTGATCTGGCGAAATTACCGCCAGCCCCGGTAAATAAATTTGCTAACTGGCCAACGGACAAACGGATCGCGGATAAGAAATCCAAAGATGACAAAGCATCCAAACCCTTGGTTGATAAGTCTGCAAAAATTGAATTGCTGGCCGGTTCTGCCTTGCTGGATGAAAACTTTGATGGCGGAACATTCCCTCCGGCTGGCTGGAGTGTCACTGATCTTGAAGGAGAAGGTGTAAACTGGAGTACCGCAGCCGATGCAGGCGAAGGAAATTATTCTGGCACAGGTGAAGCTGCCACGGTAAGCAGTGATGTTTTTGGTCTGGCTGAATTTGATGCCGTACTGGTGACGCCTTCAATAAGTACTGCTGGCTATAAGAACATCGCAGTTCAGTACAATGCCAACTATGCTAACTATGCTAACTTGGATTTCCTTGATCTGGATATTCAGGTAGATGGTGGAGCATGGACCACCGTATTGAGCTGGAATGAGGATCATGGTACTTTCCGTGGAACTCCGGGTGAATTTGTTTCAGTATCCCTGGCTTCTTATATAGGTACAGCTTCATCATTCCGTCTGCGCTGGCATTATTACGATCCCAATTCAGGTGACTGGGATTGGTATGCACAGATCGATGATGTAGTTGTATTAGGTGATGCACGTTCATGGCTGACGGTAGAACCTGCTGCCGGTACCGTTCCGGTAGGTGAGAGTGTTGACATTGCCGCAACCTTTGATGCGGAAGATCTTGATCCCGGATTTTATGTGGCGGGCATTATTGTCAGCAGCAATGCCGTTGAAGATCCTTTAGTTGGTATTGTGGCTTCATTACAGGTACGCGAACCTGCAGTGATCTCGGTAGATCCTGATTCTGTTTATGTGGAATTACCGGATGGATTAACGACAGAAGAATCACTGACCATTTCCAATTCAGGTGAAAGTGTATTGACCTATTCGATTACCGATGCACCAATACCATCTGCATCAGGAGTTAAACTTGCCAGGATTGAAAGTAAAGACAAGCGGACAACACGTTCTGCACAGTCCATTAATCTGTTCGATACGCATGCCATTACTTCTGGTGTTAAGCAAATGGCCGGTTCAGAACTATATGGTACTGGCTTCGAGGAATTTGCTACAGGTGACGTTAGCGGTCAGCAGGGATGGACTGGTCAGTTTGGTAACTGGACTGTAGAGACGTTCAATCCGGGAGAAGGAGCACAGCATCTCAGTGGTTTGGCAGATGGCCTGGGACAATCCCGTGCATTCTCACCCACTGTAGCATTAGGTGATGATGATATTTCGACAGCCAGCATGAAGCTTGACCTTGATAACGGAGTAACCTGGCAGATCATACCTCAGTCTCCAACCGCTGGTTTTGTGAATACACGTTTCCAGATTTCAGCGGATGGTAGCCTGAGCACATTGGTACAAGACAGCACAGGCACTGCATTCTATCAGGAAATTCCTGGAACACTTCCGGATGGATACTTTGATTTCAGAATCGAGGTTGCAAGCACGCTGGAATTTACAATCTATGTAAATGACGCACCGATATTTACAGGAACAGGATTCGCTGGCGACATCGAGCAAGTAGTACTCTATTCGCTCATGGAAGAAGAAGGGCCACTAATGGACGTTGACAATCTTGTGATACTGGATGGACCAGCGCAGGCACCATGGTTAACGGTAACTCCGGACGAAGGTGCTGTTCCAGCAGGCGGATCAACTACAATAAGTCTATTATTTGATGCTACAGATGTTGAACCAGGTACCTATACCAAAATTCTGAATATTTCAAGCAATGATCCGGAGACACCAAACGTAGCTGTTCCGGTTACGCTTGTAGTAATTCCAAATCTGCCACCAGTACTTTCAGGAGTTTCTGACACAACAGTACGGGAATTAAGCTCAATTAATCTTGCTTTCACGGCTGCTGATCCTGACGATGCGGATGTCACCATCAGTGTTTTGAATGCACCGGCATTCATGACATTAACAAGTGCAGGAAACGGATACTCAAATCATAAGGTAAGTCCTTTAATTGGTGATGCAGGTACCTATGAAGTTACGGTGGTTGCTGAAGATCCACGTGGTGGTTCAACTTCCATACCGTTCACATTGACGGTAACACCGTATGGCGTTCAAAGCTTTAGCCTCACCTACAAAACGGGTGCAGTAGTTACAAACTTTGAAGATTCGGTTACCCTTGATATTGCCGATCCTGATCTGGATAAGTACACCATTCAGGCGAATACAGATCCAACAGTTGTAGGTAGTGTGAGATTCACGCTTGATGGTAATACTATCAATACCGATAACTCCAGACAATACACGATCAACGCGTGGGAGTTGCCTAAACTGAGTGGCGGATACCACACGCTGACAGCGCAGGCATTCACCAGGAGCAATGGTAATGGTGATGCCAGTCAGGTAAAATCAGCTACCATTCACATGATCAATTCTGCAGCGATTACAGATTTTGATCTTATAAATGTGAACGGTGCAAGGATTGACCTGGTTGAAGGTGCTGTTATTGATATCAGTCAGCCAGGTTTCAACCTGATCAATATCATCGCCAATACCAGCATCAATACTGTGCGAAGCGTTAAGTTTTCTCTGAACGGACCTACAGCGCGTATTGATAATCGTGCTCCATATGGTATTAAGGGAACTGCCAATGGCAACGAAACATTCTGGGCAGTAGCACCTGGTAATTATACCGTCACAGCCACACCGTATATGCAATACTATGCGTGGGGACCAATTGGTCAATCCCTGACCGTTAACTTCAGGGTTGTCAATGGAGGAGTACCAACAGTTGCCAATGCCCGTTCAATCAATAATGAGTTAGGCGATGAAGTTCTTGTAGAAGAAACCGGTGAAAGTGATTGGTCAATTTATCCTGTTCCGGTAAAAGACGAACTTCACATATCACTTACTGGTAAAGTTGAAGGACAAATTGCGGTAAATATTATGAACCTTCAAGGACAGTCTATTCACGTAAAAGAAGGAATGGCAGATGCTTTCCGTCAGTATACCGTGAGCACGGTTCAGCTTGGCCTGCCAAGCGGATTTTACCTGGTTCAGATCCAACAAGCCAATGGTAAACGAATTGTGAGGAAGTTTATGAAAGAGTAATCTTTCTATAGAATTGATTTGAAAAGGTGAGGTCCAAAGACCTCACCTTTTCTTTTTAGTTACCGGCATTTCTTTTTTCTATTCAATCGGGATAGCTTTTTCAGCATAAATCCACCCAGGAATGAAGGAAGCTATAAAAATTAATGTGAGTAGTCTATGAAACGTGGAATGTTGGTTAGGATTTTACCCTATTTTGTTATTCTCTGTTTACTAACTGATTTTTATCTGTCTTCTGGCCAGACCCGGAATATCCAGAATCTAAAAGCCATTACAACTTCATCAAATTCAGTGACTTTGTCATGGACAGTGCCTACAAGTGTTGATGACAATGATTATGTCGATTACGATCTACGGTACGCTCAATTCCCTATTAACACTCAGAACTTTGAGTTAGCCTCTAAAGTGGAGACAACTGCTTCAGCACAATATGGTAAAACGGATACTCATACTATTGATGAACTTAAACCAGGCACAGTATATTACTTTGCTATACGGTATACAGATTTTCCCGGAAGCTTCTCAACCTTATCGAATGTAGCGCAACAGACAACACCGCTTGCAGGATCAATAAGCGCTACACCAAATGCAGTGGAAACTGCGTTGCTGACAGCCGAAACATCTCAACATACGATAACGGTTAGTAATGCCGGTTCTGGTGACCTGGAAGTTTCATTTTATGCTGCTGGTTTTATCAGTACAACAGCATTGCCCACAATACTATCGCCCAATGAAAGTAGTGCTATTGAATTAACGATTGATGCAAGTGCACTGACAACAGGGACCTACGAAGAAGATTTCATTATATACACTAATGATCCTGTAAATCCAGAGTTGCACATCCCGATTACATTACAGGTAACTGACAATGGTAATCCAGTGGCACGTATAACCGGAAGTACGGCTGTTCATTTTGGCGAAGTCTATGTTGGTAGTTATTCTCAGCCGAGCTGGACTTACGTGGCAAACGTTGGAAGTGCGCCTTTGATTATTACGGATATTGATGTCACCAATCCAGACATCTTCATCGATGAATTTGTTCAGGCAGACACATTAAATACATCAGAAGAATATTTTTTGTTATTTCAATACCGGCCTTCAACTCCGGGTTTGGGGTCCGGTCAGATTCGGATACATTCAAATGACCCTGCTAATCCAGTCCTGGAAGTTAGTGTAAGTGCAGATTGTATCGAATCGCCTGTACAACTTGTATTGGATAAAACATCATTGTCTGATACAATTTCCATCGGACAGACTTCTGTTCAATCATTCATTCTGGGGAATGAAGGTATTGAGAATCTCGAGTTCACTATAAATACGTGGAATCTTCCTTCCTATATGACCATTACCCCATTGTCAGGAACACTTGGTCAATATGAATCAACAGAGCTTGAAGTAGTATTTGATGCTTCAGGTTTAACCCCGGGTGTATACGAGTATGAGATAACCATTGAGAATAATGACCCGCGGTACTTTGGTGCTTATTTTCTTCCGGTAAAATATGTAGTTGAAGGAGCCATGGTGAATAATTTTACATTACTGAATTTCAAGACCAACCAGGTGGTTACGACCTTTCGGGATAGGGTAGTGCTCGATGTTGCCGATCCGGAGATTAACAACTATACCATACAAGCCAATGCTACAAGTCAAACCAGTAGTGTGAAATTTGTATTGGACAATAATGAAGTAAACACCGATAACTCAGCTCCCTACAGAATTAACAATTGGGTGCTACCCGTATTGGCACAAGGTGATCATTTGATTTCAGCGCAAGCTATTGATCCCAGTAACACAGTCAGGGGAAGTTTGACATCCACGATTTCGATTATCAGCTCAGCTACGATCACCGATTTTGATGTTGTAAACGCAGCGGGTGTCAAACTTATGGATCTGGAGGACGGAGGGATTGTTGATCTTAGTTCGATTGGCACTAATTCTATCAATATTGTAGCAAATACAAATATCAGTACAGTCAGGAGTGTCAAATTTGTATGGGGCGGAACAACAGCACGTATCGATAACGTGTCACCTTATGCGCTGAAGGGAACATCGTCAGGAGATACATTCTGGTCAGCAACACCGGGAAATTATACGTTAACCGCCTCTCCTTATATGAAGCTTTATGGATGGGGCCCTGTTGGTGTTTCTAAAACAATACGATTCCAGGTTGTTCGTGGTTCAGAACCTACATTGGCTGAAGCTCAACAGAAAGAAAATGCAGGAGAACCGGTCATTACAGGTTTGTTATCCGAAGAAAAGGATATTATATCTCTTTATCCGGTTCCGGTGGAAGACGAACTTCAAATCAGCCTTAAGATAAATACCAAAGAAGCTATTTCGATCAACATCGTTGACCTTCAAGGAAAATTGCTTCAGGAAAAGAATTTCAATCCCGTGAGTGACTCATCTCCATATACAATCAATACCCGCGACCTTGTAAGCGGATTCTACATCGTTCAGATCCAGCAGCCTGACGGAAGGATTTTAAGTAAACGATTTGTAAAGAATTAAAAAGTAAAAGGGTAGATTACTCTACCCTCACTTATACTTCTATTGATTATTTTCTAGTACTGCAGGGCAGAGCCCTTTATAATAAATACCTGGTTATCGGCAAAGAGCCTGAAAATGAAAAGGCCTGTAGCACTTTGATTTCCTGAAGGTGTAAAATTTACCGTATGTTCACCTGCAGAAAGATCCTCATTTAGCAGGGTGGCAATTTCAGTTCCAGTAAAATCAAACACCTTTAGTATTACATGCTGGGCTCGGGAAATTGAAAAAGGTATTGTGGTAGTTCCTACAAACGGATTCGGATAATTTTGATTCAATGCGGTTGTAAACGTTGAAGCAGGTTCCTCCGTGGTTTCGGATTGAACTGTGGTGAACTCCTCAGCAGCACGCATCGTAGACTGTTGCGCCTGTACGGCTTTTGAAACCATTACCTGCACATAGTCGATCGATTTCTGATTGTGATTATCTGTTACCGTAAGCATGAATATATATTGACCTGAAGTCGTTAATGAACTTACAGTTGCCACAGCCGCATTACTATTGGTGAGAACCGCTGCAGGGCCACTGGTTTGTACCCATGAATAACCGATGATTGTTCCATCGGCATCTGTTCCTGATCCATTTAAGGTAGTAGTGCTGCCAGGTAAAGTAATTTGCTTATCAGGTCCTGCATTGGCAACGGGCAATGCCAGGTTAACAAAAACCTTTACATCATCATAGGTTTTGGAACCCTTATTATCCGTGACCGTTACCCGGAATGTATAGGTACCAACACCCGGCACTACAACGGTAGGGCTTATGCTGGATGCATTGTTGATGACAGCCAGAGGCCCCCAGGCCTGCGTCCATGCGTATGATACGATAGTTCCGTCCGGATCGCTGGCAGTTGCACTCAATGAATATGTCAATGTTGGGAGCGTACCCTTTACATCATACCCGGCATTTACAATTGGTGCCTGGTTAACATTGCTGACCACGTTAACAACAACATCATCGGTTGCTGTCATATTTAAATTGTCAGTTACGGTAAGCGAAAATGTATACTGTCCCTGAGCACAGTTGCTCACATTAAGCGTGGGATTAGTTAATCCGGAAAGCGTAGCTGAATTTGGACCGGATGATTGCTTCCATGAATAGCTCACGATTTGTCCATCGGTATCATTACCGGAACCATTTATGACTGCACTATTGGTGGGAAGTGTTAACTGAACGTCAGATCCGGCATTGGCTACTGGTGCCTGGTTGGTAGTCTTAACCGTAACAATAGCATCGTCAGTTGCTGATTTGCCTAAGTTATCTACTACTGTTAAGGTAAATGTATATTGTCCGGCAATGCAATTACTGATGTTCAGTGTAGTGCTCGTAGTTCCTGATAATGTAGCTGTATTTGGTCCGGCAGATTGTTTCCACGAGTAACTCACGATCTGTCCATCGGCATCACTTCCTGAACCTGTTAGTGTAACACTATTTACCGGGAGTGTTATTTGTTTGTCAGCACCAGCTGAAGCTATCGGAGCAGCGTTTGTTCCGGCTCTCTTTTTCGTGAGGAACCATTCGTAAACATTGGGACTATAATAGGTGTGAGTAGGTGAGTATACTTTATCCCAGGTGCTGCCGCCATGTGTACCTCCTGCAACGAGTGTAAAAATAGGAGCAGGGTTTGCACCCACGGCATTCATACCATTGATTGGCCGCTGTCCATCAGAAACAGGAACGGTAGTATCCTTATCACCGTGAAATGCCCAAACGGAAATTTTCTTTGCTGCCGTGTTCATGGCGCCTTTATAATCTCCTTTGCAGGATACGGGAGCCATTGCAGCAAGATAGTTAGGATCATTTTTGGCATCGTAGGAAGTATCCCAAGAACCATCGCCACCCATGCTTAATCCGGTAACATAAATACGATCCGGATCAATTTTATAATTGGCCAGGGCGAATTGTATAAACGGAATCACATCACCTGACCATCCCCAGCGATTGGTGGTTTGTTGTGGAGAAAGTACCACAAAACATTCAGTCTTTCCATTCACTGTGAAGCACATGTTGGCTCCGTTATTAATAAATTTAGGTACGCCATGTATTTTTAGTTTTTCAAGCGCGGCAGGAGAGCCATCACCTCGTTCACCTGAACCATGTAAAAAAATAATACAGGGAAGATTAGAAGAAGTTGAATAACCAGTAGGAAGAAATTCGAGGTAACCTCTTCCTTCAGGAGTTCTTTTCGGAGTTTGTGTCTGTGCAAGCGTCAATCCTGCATGACATAAAAGGAGAGAAATTAAAATAAACCGTTTCATTCTGCACATGTCTTTTTTTGTTTTGGTTTAAAGAACAATCAAGAATGACGGAATGCTTAAACTTTTTTCTATCACTGACCTGAGTCACCGATGATCTACAGTAATGATCTTTCAATTTACTTTTGTTGAAAAAAGTAAGTTGTTACCGAATTCGTTTGAAATGAGGGTTGAAAGTTTTCTGAATGAAATCTTACATGTGTATGTGCAACAAAGATCCATTGTTACAAACACAGATGATAGTGTTGCAATATGAACTCAACAGAACGCAGTCAGAGAACAGGTTATTGTGTTAAAGAAAAGCTTTAACTGCAAGGAGAGGTGATTGAATTCAGTTAGTCTTTAGGACAAAATTCCTTTCTGATTTTATCGCTGACTTTTTGCCCGAGTGTTTCTGCTTTTTTAAGATCCTCACAGGCGTGAGTTGAATCCTTGAGTTTATTATAGGCAATAGCGCGGTTGTAATAGGCGGGACCAAATTCAGGGACGAATGTGAGTGCCACGGTGTAATCCTCAACAGCATCTTTATAGCGCCCCAGTTTAATTAAAACATTACCGCGGTTAAGCCATGCCTTTTCAAAGTTCTCTTTCAGGTCAATTGCTTTTGTGTAATCTGAAAAGGCTCCCTTTGGGTCATTGAGTTTCTCCTTAACTAAACCTCGGTTAAGCCAGATATCCGGATCCCGGTCATTGATCTTTAAGGCTTGTGTATAATCATCGAGTGCACCTTCAAAGTAGCCACCTTCAGTACGCTGCAATGCTCTTTCAAGATAGGGGTAAAGCATACTTGAATCACTTTCTATGGCGAGGTCAAGATCATCTGAAGCGGATGCATCACCGGCTTTACGTTTAATATTCGCGAGATTGTTTAATGCTATGGAGTGATCCGGTTTTAATGTCAGTGCTTTTTCGTAATCACTCCGTGCAGTAGAATCACCAGCACCTTCTTTTGCCAGTCCCCGGTTTACATAGTAATCGGCAACCTTATTTTCATACAGCAAAGCTGAATCCAGCCACACCATGGCTGTCTTGAAATTATTGAGTTTGGTTTCGATGATACCGAGGTAATTATAAACCAGTGGTCTTATTGACCCTTGCAAGGTTACGATCTGATGGCTGCCATCCGGTGATGCCGATCGATTGTAATAAACAGTGTTGGTCTCACCTTCGGGAAGACTAAGTACATTTAAAAAATCTTCTTTTGCCTGTTCGTATCTTTTTAGTTGGAACTGTAATGCCCCACGAGAAAAAATAACTTCACGGTCATCGGGTATACGTTCCAGATAAATATTAAGGTCTGTCAGTGCTCCGCTAATATCTTTCAGATTTTCCTTCACCAAAGCCCGTGACTTATATGCTTCGTTAAAACCAGGATTGAGATAAAGACTTTGATTGTAATAAATAAGTGCTTCCTGAAAATCGCCAGCCTGAAGTGAGGCCTCACCTTGTTGAAAAAGCTTCTCGGCCTCTTTTTTTTCCTGTGCAAAAAGAGACAGACTTAGGCATGTGATCAGAATTGTGAGCCTTTGAAACATACAACCTTAAATTTAACGAAAGAAAATGTTACATCATTGCTCTTCAGGCTTAAGATAATGGAGATTATTATTGATCAGAATCAAACCTTTCCGTTGTCTTCCTGTTTATAAGATAATGGAAACAACAAAAAAAAGGACCCGCAAATCCGGTCAAAAAGTATCGGGAGAAAAGATTATAGCCGCCTATGTTAATCACCTTCTTACAGAAGGGAAGCCACCGGTGTCAGTTTTCAAATTTTGCCTTGACCTGGGAATCAAAGAAGAAGAGTTTTATAATTATGCCGGGTCGTTTGAAAGTCTGGAGGCATCGATATGGAAAGGATTTATTGATAAGACTATTAGCCGTCTGGAGTCCGACAAATCATTCAGAGATTTTTCTTGTCGTGAGAAGGTTCTCGCTTTTTACTTTACCCTCCTGGAAGAACTCAAACAAAATCGGAGCTTTGCCATCTTTCAGTTAGGTTCATTCCGTAAGGTAGAATTGACTCCCGGATACCTGAAATCTTTCAAAGGGATTTTTGAAGCGTTTTTCCAGAAAGTATTAAATGATGGGAAAGGAAATGGGGAAGTAGCCAACAGACCTTACCTAGACAAACGTTACCCTCAGCTTTTCTGGTTGCACCTCGGATTTATACTGTTGTTTTGGAAGGATGATGATAGCCCGGGATTTGAACGGACTGATGCAGCGATAGAAAAATCAGTTAATCTGGCTTTCGATCTGATAGGTAAAGGTGCAGTGGATTCAGCGCTGGACTTGGGAAAATTTCTGTATCAGGTAAAAGTGAATTGATTGATGAAAGAATTTAATAAGATACCTGTATCCAAGGTACAACGAGCTTCTAAGTTCATAACAACCGGGGCAAAAATTGGTACAAACTATCTCAAGCACTATAGTAAAAAGATGCTTAATCCGGAGATGAGCCGGGATGAGCTTCATCAGGAAAACGCGCGCGATATATATGATTCACTGAGCGAACTGAAAGGCAGTGCGCTCAAAGTGGCACAGATGCTCAGCATAGACAAGAATCTGCTACCAACGGCCTATCAGCAAAAGTTTGCCATGGCGCAGTATAGTGCCCCACCGCTTTCATTTCCACTGGTTGTTAAAACATTTCAAAGTTCATTTCGAAAGAACCCTACGGAGATTTTTGATACGTTTACCAATAAAGCCGTTAATGCGGCTTCCATGGGGCAAGTGCACCAAGCCACATTGGGAAGTAAGAAACTTGCTGTAAAGATCCAGTATCCTGGTGTTGCTGATAGTGTAAAGTCAGATCTGGCCATGATAAAACCCATTGCTTTATCGATGTTCAATCTTAATCCGGTAGAGTATGATGAGTTCATTCAGGAGGTTGAACAGCGCATGATGGAAGAGACTGACTACCGTTTAGAGCTAACCCGATCCATTGACCTTTCCGAACGAAGCAAGCACATAAAGAACATCGTCTTCCCAAAATACTATAAGCAATACTCCAGTGAAAAAATACTAACCATGGATTGGCTCGATGGTGAACCTCTTGGTCAGGCTTTGACGCGCGTGTTGCCCGATGGAGGGGGTTCGAAGATAGGACAGGCTATGTGGGATTTCTATCACTTTCAAATGCACCACCTTCGGTCAGTTCATGCTGATCCTCACCCCGGTAATTTCATCATTACTCCCGATTACAGGCTGGGAGTAATTGATTTTGGGTGTATTAAAGTTATACCGGATAATTTTTATGACTCCTATTTCAAATTGCTGGATGATGATTTTCTGAGTGATCAAAAGAAGATGGAGAGTACTTTTTACAAGCTGCGGTTTATGTATCCGGAAGACACGGCTAAGGAAAAATCGTTTTACAAATCAATATTCACAAAGCTCGTGGAACTTTTGAGCAGACCATTCCGGGCTGAAATGTTTGATTTTTCAGATTCAAAATACTTTGATGAACTGTTTCGGTTTGGGGAAGAATTAACCGCATCGAAGGAACTTCGTGCATCAAAAAAGGCCCGGGGAGTTCGGGATGCCCTCTATATTAATAGAACATATTTTGGCCTGTATAACCTGTTACATGACTTGAAAGCAACAGTTAAAACAGCCTACTGATAGTTTGATAATTGTATTATTGTCAGTAATTTAGAGCTGTCTATTTCATTTTTTAAACTAACATACTATGAGGGCAATCTGGAAAGGTCACATTCAATTTTCCCTGGTAACAATTCCCGTCAGAATCTACAATGCTATAGATTCAGGCCAGACCATAAGCTTCAACCTGCTGACTAAGGAAGGGAGTAATCCGGTAAGCTATGAAAAGAAGGATAAGGTAACGGGTAAGCCCTTACGTAATGAAGATATTGTGAAGGGATATCAGTATGAATCCGGGCAGTATGTGATTATTGAGCAGGAGGATTTGGATAAAGTGAAGTTAAAAAGCGAAAAAGTAATTGTAATCGATGGTTTTGTTAATGCCACGGAAGTACATCCTACGCTCTATGAAGCACCCTATTACCTGGGACCAGATGGTGACGTTGCCGCCAAAACCTATGGATTGCTCAGTCAGACATTAAAGGAGACCGGAAGAATAGCGGTTGGTAAAGTGGTGCTCCGTGACCGTGAGACTCCCGTTCTGCTTTCACCCCACGAGGGAGGAATGGTGTTATATAAGCTTCGCTATCCCAATGAAGTAAGGAATATGCGCGAAGTACCACAACTTTTGGAGGTAAAGGCTGATAAGGAGCAACTCAAACTGGCAAAAACACTGGTTGATTCAATGACAACTAAATTCGCCAACATCGAAATGAAGGATCATTACTATGATGCCTTGAAAGCGATAATTGATGCGAAGATAGCCGGTAAAGAAATTGTAACGCGCACTGAGGAAGAGCCTAAAGTTGTTGACATCATGACAGCACTCAAGGCCAGTATTGATGCAGCTAAAAAGCCTATGGAGAAGGCCAAGGGAGAGAGCGCCAAGAAGGAAAAAGCTGCGAAGCAAACAAAGACGGTTAAGCGAAAGGCAAGCTGACCTTTAGTTAAATCTTTCCTATTAATTCAGGCTTCGTTAAATTCTCTTGCAGATATCAGCTACCTTTGCAGAAATGGCGAAGGTTGTAAAATTTCCCGTTCCAACACCTGAGAAGTTCGGTCCGCAGCGCGTCCGGAAGAAACATCCTTCCGGCTCTGAAAAGCATGGCCAGTTGAATTTGTTCTCAGGAGGTAAAGTCATCCGGCTTAACCGGTTGTCTTTATTTGAGGAAGCTTTATTAATGGATGATCAGGGAGACAGGGAATCTGCCAAGCTTCGTTATGAAAAAGCAATAGAAGCCCACGATTCAACTGCTGATGCATATTGTAATCTGGGTATACTTGAATTTCAGGATGGTCATTATCCAAAGGCTATTGACTGTTTTACCCGCTGCCTGAGGGAGGAACCCCGTCATTTCGAAGCTCATTATAATCTCGCAAACCTGTATGCTGAAGTTGGGAATTTCCTACTGGCTAAAGTTCATTATGAAATTTCCATTGAGATGGAACCAGGGTTCTCAAACAGTTATTTTAACCTCGGTCTTACGCTAGCCATGAATAAGGAATTTAAAGATGCCGTTAGCGTATTAAATACTTATCGGCAGCTAACCTCAGAGGATGATCACCGCCAGGTAGACGACTTGATTGAGAAGTTGTCTGCAGCCTTATAATGACCACAGGGTTATAAAAAACAGTATAAGCCTGTACACTTCAAGTGCCAGAAATAATCCTACAATTCCCAGCAGTGCCTTAATGATCAGGAGCTTTCCCTTTTGATTATAGAAGTTTACACCGGCTCTGAAAAGAAAATACAGGTTAGTCGAAACGAAAAGTACGGTGAGGGTGATATCATTCAGGTATTCATAGCCCCCAAACCCCGTCCAATGCATCACGATATTAAGCACCCAGAACAGTATTGAAAGGAAAATAGCGTTCACAGCAAGATTGAAACTGGTAAGTTCAACAGACAATGCAATATGATCCATGTAATACCGATTGCGCTTTCGGAAAATAAGACTCAACGGGAGAGAGGCCAGTAAGACAAAGACCACTACAAGAAGTTTCGCTAATCCTTTGGTAGTATCATTGTACATAAGTTCAAACCCAGTGAGTGAAATACCTTCAGTTTTAAGTCTGGCCGCAATGGCAGCACGCACTATTTTTTTATGAGGAAGAACATACATCTGCGTATACAACGTGGAGTTGAACATCTGCAAGACACCGGGGAAAAGAAAGTATACCAGGTTCAGAATAAAAAACATCTGCAATGGACGCATGTACTTCACACGTCTGCCATCAACATATTCCCGTGAAAGGAATCCGGGTTTTCGAATCGTGAGCCACAAGGATTTGATGAATTTGTTATCTGAAAATGTTGTTGCGATTAATACTTTAGCGACAAAGAGGGTTAATTTCCTGTCTTTGGGTTCAATGATTTTTTCTCCGCAGAGATTACAGTACAACCCAGTGAACGAATGCTCACAACTTTTACAAATATGCTCACGCGATTCAGGTTCAGTCATGGCTGCAATTTGATTCTGGAAATTGCATAAACAAAATCACATTGGATCAAGAGGCAAGTTGCGTAATACTTTTCGGGCGCGGGATAAGTACGCAGCAGATGCAAAAGGCATCTGATCCTCCAGAATTATCCGTAATTCTTTTTGGAGGTCACGATTCTTATTAACGATGGCGGAGAGGACAGACATTGAAAAGACCTTGACAGCAACAGGCTCGTGTTTACTCTGCAAGTACTCGAAACAAAGTGCAGCAATTCTACCGTGATATCTCCCCGGTATTTCAATGAACTGCAGCATTCGCAGTGTGTTTCTCTTAACCGCATTATGAATACCTGGCTTTCTGACAAAATGGATCAGTTTGGAAAGATGAGGCATTATCAGTTCCGGATATCGTTCCGCACAGACCCCAAGAGGATAAGCTGCTCTTTGTGTAATGCGGTATGGTCCACCCAGATAAATATTCAGCAATGCTTTGAATCGGGTAGGGTTATTACCCACGTAGCCAGCAATTTTATGCGCCATTGTTTTAGAATGCTCCTTACGTATTTCTTTCGTTAAATCCATTGATGGAGGGATTTGATCAGTTACCGTAACTAATGCCCGGTAAACTCCTGAAAATTAAATCTTTTAAGGGTTCCGTTTACTTTTGACTTCATCTCTTAATAACGGAAGCATGGAACTGATTTTAACTGTACTTTCAACTGTCCTGGTTCAGCTTGGTATCTGCCTGTTCTGTTTTATTAAAAAGTCACAACTTGAAGCAACGGAGTCACTCAATCGATTTCAGTTGAACTGAGAGGAGCATGGCTTTTTGAATAAGAATCCCCTGACTTACCCAAGGGGATATTATTTTGTCATAATGCTAAAAATGCCCTATATTCAATCCGCAAGATTATTCTCATGGCAACACTAAGCATGGCAAAAAAGAAGCTATTTGCAGCCGATTACGAGATACACGCATCGATAAAAATGCTGTATCCGTACATTCAGACGGCTAGTGGTCTTGCTGAGTGGTTTGCAGATGATGTAACCATCAACAATGAGGATAAGACATATACATTTTTCTGGGACAATGAAGAACACCGGGCAAAGCAAGTGGGACATCGAACAAATCATTTTGCGCGCTTTGAGTTCTTTCCGGAAAATGATGCTGATGCTAAAGATCCTTCCTATTTCGAACTCCGCCTGGAGTTTAATGAATTGACCCAATCTGTATTCCTGAAAGTTTTTGACTATTCTGACTTTGATGATCAGAAGGAGTTACATGATCTTTGGGATAGCCTGGTCGATGTGCTCCGTAAAACCGTAGGCGGATAATCACAGCTTTTCTTGTCCAGTCGTAAATCTTTCGATTATTGGCTCTATTTTTGAGCGCGTTAAGCTGATGAAGAAAATTGACAAACTCGTACTCGATGCTTTTATCGGGCCTTTTATTATCACCTTTCTGGTGGTGGTCTTTATTCTTCTTAATATCAACATGCTCCGTTACTTTGATGATATTATTGGTAAGGGGTTAGAGTATCTCGTAATTGGTAAACTGTTCTTTTACTTTGCAATCTTCACTATCCCTACAGCTCTTCCGCTTTCGGTGCTGTTATCATCGCTTATCTCCTTTGGTAATCTGGGAGAACACTTTGAATTAACGGCAATAAAGAGTGCCGGGGTGTCTTTGGTTCGGACTATGCAACCCTTATTCTTTTTTGTGGTGCTCCTTACTGGTCTTGCCTTTTATGCAAACAATAACCTGGTTCCACATGCTGCACTTGAAGCATACAGTTTGTTGTATGATATCAAGCAGAAAAAACCAGCCATGGATTTGCGTGAGGGAGCATTTTATAGCGGATTGAATGACATCAGTATCAAGGTGAATAAAAAACTTCCCGATGGAATCACTTTACAGGATGTAATTATATATGACCATCGGAAGAACGATGGCAATAAAGAAGTGACGATAGCCGATTCAGGAAGGATGTATACAATTTTGAATGAACGGTATCTGAAATTCGAATTATACGATGGTTATCATTATACCGAAGGAGCTGGTGATGAACGCGAACTCACAGGACAAAAAAGAAAAAATTCAGAGACGTTAAGCAGAAGTAAATTCTCCAAAACACAGGTAGTCTTTGACATGTCGACATTTGACCTGGGCTCAACCGATAAAAAATGGTTTCAGGGAAACAGAATCATGAGAAATATCTCGCAGTTGCAAGCTGACATGGATTCTATTGAAAAAGAAGTACTATCGCAGCGACTGAATCACTATCAGTATAAGCCTGCATATTTCAATTACTACTATGAAAAAGATAGTCTGATTTTGCCCCAGGATGTTTATGCTTATAAGCAATATCATGATTCTGCTATGAATGCTCCGGAGTATGTTCAGATGGCACAGGCAGCGGCAGCCGCTAGTGAAGCCACCATAACCAGGGATAGCGTAAAAAAGGATCAGACTAAACCTGGTTCCAAGAGGAAGGAGTCGATCACTAAAAAACCGACAGCAAAGTCAAAAGAAAAGCAAACCGATCTGAATAAAAGGAAAAAGCCTAAGTCATCAGACTCGCGTATTACCCGGAAAAGGAAATTACCTCCAAAGAATGAAATCATCAGCACCGCCCCAAGTACAGCTGAAAAGCTACCGAAAAAGAAAGTTCTGACAGACTCGATGGTCACGGCAAAAATTGATAGTCTATTCAATTTGAATCCGGATCGGGAATCTCTATCTCAGGCTGCAAACTCTGTTCGCCAGGTTAAGAGCCAATTGGAGAACAGTAACATGAATATTGAAAACCAGGGGAAGGAACTCATTATTTATACGATCCAGTGGCACAAGATATTCGCCAGCTCTTTTGCCTGTATTGCCATGTTCCTCATTGGAGCCCCATTAGGTGCAATTATAAAAAGGGGAGGTCTGGGGGTACCTTTCCTGGTTTCTATATTGTTTTTTATAATCTATTACATTTTAACCATGCAAGGCGAGAAATTAGCCAAACAGGATGCCGTAAGTGAGATAACCGGGGTTTGGATGGCGGATGTGATTTTACTGGCCGCGGGTTTGATTTTCCTTCGCCAGGCCAGGGTTGATGCCCGTTTGTTTGAAGCCGATTTTTATAGAGTGGTAATTGATAAAGTGAAACGTTGGGCCAGACAGCGCAGACAGATGGCACAAAGTCAAGGCTAAGTAATTTCGGAAATTTTCTTTCATTTTTGGATAATTCAGCAGTTTTCCTTTACCTTTGCCCCCTGAATAAAAGGAAAATAACATTTTTTTGAGATGTATCTGACTACTGAAATCAAACAAGATCTGTTCAAGAAACACGGCTTCGGCAAGAAAACAGCAGAAACGGGTTCACCGGAGTCCCAGATTGCCCTGTTTACACATCGGATCAATCATTTGACCGAGCACCTGAAAGACAATAAAAAAGACCATTCGACTCAGCAAGGTCTTATGAAGCTGGTTGGTAAGCGTAAGAAATTGCTTAATTACCTTCAGAACACAAATATCGAACGCTATCGGGCGGTTCTCGCGGATCTCGACCTGAGAAAATAAGAAAACAATATTCCCCGAAGGGAACCCGAACAAAGGTTCCCTTTTTGCATTTTTAAAACCAAGGTTACCATTGAATTAAGGGTATACCTAACTAATCGTATTTATATGAAACCTACAGTTATAACAAAGACCTGTAAGCTGCCCGATGGCCGCGAGATTACTATTGAAACAGGCAAGCTGGCACGTCAGGCCGATGGATCCGTTGTTCTGAAAATGGGCAACACCATGATTTTGGCTACGGTTGTATCAGCTCAGGATGCCAAAGAAGGGACAGATTTCCTGCCTTTATCAGTTGATTACCAGGAGAAATTTGCATCAACCGGCAAAGTGCCCGGAGGATTTTTAAAACGTGAAAGTAAATTGTCTGACTACGAAGTATTGATCAGTCGTTTGGTTGATCGTGCCATCAGGCCCCTTTTTCCGGATGATTATCATGCCGATACTCAGGTGATGATTTACCTGATTTCCGGTGATGAAAATGCTCTTCCTGACGGGCTTGCTGCATTTGCCGCTTCAGCTGCGCTTTCGATCTCAGATATTCCCTTTCAAGGTCCGATTTCAGAGGTCCGCGTAGCGCGTATTGATGGTAAATTTGTAATCAATCCGGGCATGGCGGATAAAAGCCGTGCAGATATAGATCTGATTGTAGCAGCTTCCATCGAAAACATCCTTATGGTTGAGGGTGAAATGAAGGAAGTAAGTGAAGCTGATATGCTTGAAGCCTTAAAGGTTGCTCACCAGACAATTATCGAGCAGTGTAAAGTTCAGATTGAATTTGCAGAAGCTGCTGGTAAGAAAGAAAAGAGAACATACAACCATGAAGAGAAGGACGAAACGTTGCGTCAGGAAGTTCGCAACATGTTCTATGATAAGTTGTATTCTATTGCTCGTCAGCTGATCGTAAATAAGAAGGATAGAAGCAACGCGCTTTCAGCTCCGCTTGATGAATACCTCGATTCTCTTCCTGAAGATACCACAGTTAATACCGGCCTTGTAAAGCGTTATTATAAGGAAGTATTGAAGAAAGCAGCACGTGATCTGGCTCTTAAAGAAGCATTGCGCCTTGATGGTCGTAAGACACGTGATATAAGACCGATATGGTCTGAAGTTGATTACTTGCCATCAACTCATGGATCAGCCATCTTTACCCGTGGTGAGACACAGTCGTTAACCACGGCAACACTCGGTACCAAACTGGATGAACAGTTGATTGACGGAGCCATGATCTCCGGTTCAAGCAAATTTATCCTGCACTATAACTTCCCTGGATTTTCAACTGGTGAAGTAAAACCCAATAGAGGTCCTGGAAGACGCGAAGTTGGTCACGGTAACCTGGCGTTTCGTGCACTCAAGCAGGTGCTTCCTCCGGATGAAAAGAATCCTTACACCATCCGTGTGGTATCTGATATTCTGGAATCAAACGGTTCTTCGTCCATGGCTACAGTTTGTGCAGGTTCACTTGCGTTGATGGATGCTGGTGTTCCTGTTAAAGGTCCTGTATCCGGTATTGCTATGGGTATGATCTCGGATAGCGAAACCGGAAAATATGCGATCCTGTCTGATATCCTTGGCGATGAAGATCACTTGGGCGACATGGACTTTAAAGTGACCGGAACCGAATTTGGTATCACGGCCTGTCAGATGGATTTAAAAGTGGATGGATTGACCTATGCTGTGCTGGAAGAAGCATTGCTTCAGGCAAAAGAAGGTCGTCTCCATATTCTTAATGAAATGAAGAAAACACTGGCTCAGCCTCGTGCTGACCTCAAGCCACATACACCTCGTGCTGAGACTGTCATCATCGAGAAAGAAATGATTGGTGCGGTAATCGGTCCCGGTGGTAAAGTGGTTCAGGATATACAGAATACTACCGGAGCTACTGTAGTTATTGAAGAAGTTAACGGCAAAGGGGTTGTTAATGTATTCGCTTCCAGCAAGGACGTAATGGATGCCGCTCTGAAGCGTATCAAGGGCATCGTGGCAATCCCTGAAGTAGGTGAGGTTTACACCGGTAAGGTTAAATCAATCATGCCTTTTGGTGCCTTTGTAGAGTTTATGCCTGGAAAAGACGGATTATTGCATATTTCCGAGATCAAATGGGAGCGCCTTGAAAACATGGAAGGTGTTCTTGAAGTTGGCGAGGAAATTCAGGTTAAGCTGATCGAAGTGGACAAAAAGACTGGTAAATTCCGTCTTTCCCGAAAGGTGCTTATTCCGAGACCTCCCCGGAAGGAAACAACACCAGCGGAATAATCGTAAACGCAAATTGACAGGAACTAACTTTAAACAGTATATTGTTAAGCAAACGAGCAATTAGAGCATGAGACAGTTAAAGATCAGTAAACAGATTACCAACCGCGAAAGCCAGTCTCTGGATAAGTACCTTCAGGAGATTGGAAAGGTTGACCTCCTTACCCCGGATGAAGAAGTGGAGTTGGCGAAGCGCATAAAGGAAGGTGACCAGATCGCGTTGGAAAAACTGACTAAAGCTAACCTTCGATTCGTGGTGTCTGTTGCCAAGCAATATCAGAATCAAGGGCTGTCTTTGGGCGATTTGATCAACGAAGGAAACTTAGGTTTGATTAAGGCTGCTCAGCGTTTCGATGAGACCCGTGGTTTTAAATTCATCTCGTATGCAGTATGGTGGATTCGTCAGTCTATCCTTCAGGCATTGGCTGAACAATCCCGTATTGTTCGCTTACCATTGAACCGTGTAGGTTCTTTGAATAAAATCTCCAAGACATTTTCTGAGCTCGAGCAAAAGTATGAACGCGAACCTTCACCAGAAGAACTTGCTGAAGTATTGGATGTAACGACTGCAGAAGTTGTGGATACAATGAAGATCTCTGGTCGTCACGTATCGATGGATGCTCCGTTCGTACAGGGTGAAGAGAACAGCCTGCTTGACGTACTCGAAAATGACAGTGAAGAAACTCCGGATTCTGGTTTGATGAACGATTCACTTCGAAGAGAAGTGCAACGTGCATTGTCAACGTTAACTCAACGTGAGGCCGATGTAATTACACTTTATTTCGGATTGAATGGCGAGCATTCTATGACATTGGAAGAGATTGGGGAGAAGTTTAACCTCACCCGTGAGCGCGTTCGTCAGATCAAAGAAAAAGCGATCAGAAGATTGCGTCATACATCAAGAAGCAAGGCGTTGAAGCCTTACCTCGGTTAAAAAGCAATTAATTGAATTTATTTTGAGGGTCTCGAATTCCGAGACCCTTTATTTTGTTATACTGGCAAACAATTTCTGAACGATGGCAAAAGAAGTAAAAGTGCTTATTATTGGTTCTGGTCCTGCAGGTTATACGGCCGCTATATATGCAGCCCGTGCTGGTTTGAAACCAGTTCTCTATACCGGTGGTCAGCCGGGTGGCCAACTGACAACCACCAATGATGTTGAGAATTTTCCGGGTTATGCTGATGGAATCAACGGTCCTCAGATGATGATGGATCTGCAGAAACAAGCTGAACGCTTTGGTACCGAAATCTATTACGGGTTAGTAACATCGGTAGACTTTACAGGCTATCCGCATAAAGTTGTAGTTGATGAGAAGGATGAGATCATTGCTGAGACGGTAATCATAGCGACCGGAGCTTCTGCCAAATACTTAGGTATTCCATCTGAAGAAAAGTATACGAACAAAGGTGTTTCTGCCTGCGCAGTTTGTGATGGATATTTTTATCGCGGTAAGGAAGTAGCGGTTGTTGGAGCAGGAGATTCAGCGGCAGAAGAAGCCACTTACTTAGCCAAGCTGTGTTCTAAAGTTCACCTGATCGTTAGACGTGACGAAATGCGTGCATCGAAGATCATGCAACATCGTGTAACGAGCACACCCAATATTGAGATCCACTGGAATTCTGAAACGGATGAAATCCTCGGTGATGATTCAGGGGTTACCGGAGTTCGTGTTGTGAACAACAAAACCGGAGAGAAGAAGAACATTTCTGTTCAGGGGTTTTTCCTGGCGATTGGTCACAAACCCAACACAGACATTTTTAAAGGTTATATTGATATGGATGAAACAGGCTACATCAAAGTACAACCTGGTTCAACCAAGACGAACATTGAGGGCGTATTTGCAGTAGGTGATGCTGCGGATAAAATTTACCGCCAGGCAATCACGGCTGCGGGAACTGGTTGTATGGGTGCGTTAGATGCAGAGAAATTTCTGGTAGCCAAAGAACTCGAAACAGCCTGATAATCAGAGCATGAAATTAGATATCCTGGTGCTGTCAGCCCACCCTGATGACGCAGAGTTGGGCTGTGGCGGAACAATTGCCAAACATGTTTCTTTAGGCCATAAAGTAGGTATTGTTGACTTCACAAGAGGCGAATTAGGTACCCGTGGGACTTCTGAAACCAGGGCGCTTGAGGCTGCAGATGCAGCACGAATCATGGGCGTGTCAATTCGTGAGAACCTGGGATTAAAGGATGCTTTTTTTCAGAATGATCCTCAGCATCAGGTAGAAGTGATCCGGTCAATCCGAAAATTCAGACCCGAAATCGTTATTACCAATGCCATAACAGACCGGCATATAGATCACGGTAAAGGTGCATCGCTTGCTTACGATGCCTGTTTCCTTTCTGGCCTGATCAAGATTGAAACAAAGGACGATAGCGGAAAACCACAGGGAGCCTGGAGGCCAAAAGTGGTGTATCATTTTATTCAAAGTCAGCTGATACTTCCGGATATTATCGTTGATATTTCTGGATTCTGGGAGACCAAGATCAACGCCATAAAGGCTTTTAAAACGCAGTTCTTTGATCCGAATAGCAAGGAACCTGAAACCTATATCTCCAATCCTGCATTTTTAAAAATGATAGAGTCACGAGCATTGGAATTTGGCCATGCTATTGGAGTTGAGCACGGAGAAGGATTTACGGTAAGACGACAGCCTGGAGTAGACCATCTTTTCCAGATAAAGTAAAAAAATCTTAGATCTGGCCCCTTAATTCTAAGGTGCAAGTCTGTGGATCTTCCATGCATCATCAATCTTTACAAATTGAATCCGGTCATGCAAGCGGCTTTGTCTCCCTTGCCAGAATTCAACCAGCAAGGGTGTTACCTCATAGCCACCCCATTGGTGCGGTCTGGGAAGTACTTCATAAGATTCAAACTTCTTTTCCATTTGAGCAACACGTTCTTCCAGAACTCCCCGGTTTTCCAGAATAGAACTTTGAGGTGATGACCATGCGCCAATCTGTGACCCTCGTGGTCTGCTTTTAAAATATGCTTCTGAGCGATTTGTACTAACCCTTGTAGCCACTCCTTCAATTCTTACCTGACGTTCGAGCTCTGGCCAGAAAAAAGTTAACGCGCACGCAGGATTCTTATCCAGGTCATGACCTTTAGCACTCTGATAGTTAGTGTAAAAGACGAACTTATGCTCTTCAATACCCTTTAACAGAACAATACGAGAGGCTGGCCTGCCATCATCGCGAACGGTGGAAAGATTCATGGCTGTAGGCTCAACTATTTCTGCTTTTACAGCTTCATCAAACCAGATCTGGAATTGGTTGACTGGATCGGAATTCACATTTGAGACATCAAGAGATAATTTGGAATACTCTTTCCGGATATTGGCCAGATTATGCTGCATACGGTTGAAATTTTAAGCCAAAGATTAATGAAACAATAATATTTGCACAGGTGAGGCCGAAGTATTTTATTCACTAGTGAAATCTGGGGAAACCCTGTTCTAATCATAGCCATTTTCATGAAGGATACTGACTTTTTCAAGTATAAGAACCAATTGAAGCCGGAAAAGGGAAGGTTGCTGATATCCGAACCTTTCCTGCCTGATCCAAATTTTGAACGTACTGTTGTTTTACTCTGTGAACATAACGATGAAGGTTCCTTTGGGTTTGTCATTAATAAACCTTCCATACTTAAGGTGAATGAAGTGATGGAAGATATGCGTAAACTGGAAGAAATTGTTTTTGTGGGTGGCCCTGTTCAACAGGATACACTACATTTTCTGCACCGACATGAGACACTTGAAAATGCTGTTCATATACGGGAAGGGATTTACTGGGGAGGCGACTTCGAGAACCTGATTACCAAGCTGGACACGGTGCAGCTTAAACCCTCGGATATTCGTTTTTATTTAGGGTACAGTGGCTGGGGACCAGGACAGCTTGAGACCGAACTGGAGGAAGACTCCTGGATCGTATGTGACTATGTAACTGATGAGCTATTATTTGATACAATACCGGAAGAGATATGGAAAAAGGCACTGGATAACATGGGAGGGCGGTTTTCCGTGTACTCCAACTATCCGGTAGACCCCCGGCTGAATTAGGCATTTTTAAGTAACTTTACGCTAAAGCGCGTAGTAATGAACATTGACCATGGAAATGGAAAGAGACAAACGAGACGAGCAGCAGGAGAGTATTCAGCAAGCCGGGTTGGCTGATAACCATGGCAGTAAGACTTTACATTCTGAAGTAGATCTGGCTGATCATGATCATCACGAAGCAGATGAACATCTGGAAGAAGAACATATAGACTATAGTCATTTCACCAAAGAACAACTTGCTGCGCTGACCAAAGATCTTTCCAAAGAAGATAATTTCAAACGCGTTGATTCTATTCTGAAAGAAATTAAACCGCTTTTTGATGACATACGCGAAAAAGAAAAAGCTGAAGCTTTACTAAAATTCATTGCCACCGGTGGAATAGCTGAAGATTTTGAATATAAGGGTGACGAATCCGATATCATTTTTGATGCTAATCTGAAGTTGATCAAGGACCGTAAGGCTAACTATTTCCATCAACAGGAAGAACGTAAAGGTGACAACCTGAAACGTAAACAAGATCTGCTGGAGAAGATACGTGCTCTTTCAGATGTGCAAAATTCAGACGACCAGTTTGAACAGTTCAAGGAACTGCAACGTGAGTGGAAATCGATCGGCCCTGTTCCCGGAGCTCAGGCAAAAACATTGTGGGCTAATTACCACGCTCTGGTTGATCGTTTCTACGATAATCAAAGTATTTATTTTGAGTTAAAAGAGCTTGATCGCAAGAAAAATCTCGAAGCTAAACTTGAGCTCTGCACACGGGCCGAGAAGCTGGCTGCTGTAACGATCATAAAGGATGCTATACGCGAATTGAATGAACTTCACCACGAGTTCAAGCATATCGGTCCTGTTCCGAAAGATGACAAGGAGAATGTATGGCAACGATTCAAAACTGCTTCTGATGCAGTCTACACAAAGCGTGATGCTTACCTACAGGTCCTGCAGCAGGAGCTGCACGTTAACCTGGACAACAAGGCTAAACTGAGTGATGAAGTGCAGGAATTTTCCAACTTCCAGTCTGATCGTATCAAAGAATGGAATCAAAAGACGAAGGAGATTCTGGATATCCAGAAACGTTGGGAAATTATTGGCGGATTACCACGTGCCAAAGCGAAGGAAGTAAATAAGAAATTCTGGTCGGCTTTTAAATCATTCTTCAATAACAAAAACATTTTTTTCAAAAAGCTTGATGAAGAGCGGGAGAAAAATCTGCAACTGAAAAATGAGTTAGTCACGCGTGCTATTGAATTACGCGAAAGCAATGATTGGGACAGAACATCTAACGAATTGAAAAGCCTTCAACAAAAATGGAAAGATGTTGGACCCGTACCCGAGAAGTTTCGGGAAAAAGTATTTAAGGAATTTAAAGAAGCCTGTGATTATTTCTTCGAGCAAAAGCGAACACAGCACGGTAAAGTAGAAAATGAGCAGGCGCAGAATCTAAAACTAAAGGAAGAAATCTGCTCGCTATTGGAAAAGCATGCTGTTGAAGGAACCGCTACAGCAGATTCTTTAAAAGAGCTGCAATCACAATTTAATGCTATCGGTTTTGTTCCGCGAAAAGATATCAGTGGTATTCGCAATCGCTATCATGAGGCAGTGGATAAATTCGTTTCAGCCATTCAAGGCTACACGGAAGATGACCGCAGTAAACTGTTGTTGGAGAACCAGATCAGTGATCTGAAGAACGATCCCATGGCAGAACGGAAAATCTATCAGAAGGAGCAGGCCATCCGCAAGAAGATCAGTAAAGTAGAAAACGATATCGCCCTTTGGAAGAACAACCTGGAGTTCTTTTCCCGGTCACAGAATGCTGATAGCGTCCGTAGCGAGTTCAATGATAAGATCAAATCTGCGACAGATCACCTGAAACAGCTAAAGGATCAGTTAAAGCTCTTAAAAACTGTGTAGAAGTTTTTGCATAACCATTTGCGGAAATCCATTCTTACCTTATTTTTGCACCTCGTTTTACGGCAATCCTGCCTTGGAATGCCCAAAAACGCCTCCTTAGCTCAGCTGGTAGAGCAACTGACTTGTAATCAGTAGGTCGTTGGTTCGATTCCGACAGGGGGCTCTTAAAGGTCTTGAAATCTGATTTCAAGACCTTTTGTTTTTATTGCAGAACCAAACCTGACCTATGATTTTAAGAGTGCTAACCGCTATAGCTTTTGTCGGTCTGTTTCAAATCGGTTATGCCCAGGAACATATCCAATTGGAAGAGACATTCTTCAATATGCCTATGCAAAGCGGATCAGGTGTAGCCCTTGGGAACCCGATGGCCAGGCATCGGTTCAGACTTGATGGTGGTGACCTTGAATTTAAGAACGTAGGATTTGGTGGACGAAACTTAAGGCCTTATCTACTTCATGATCCTGAGGCACTTAAGTACCTGAATAACTACAGAAGAAACCGTTCCATTGCTTTTTCAAGCTCCTTACTTGCGGTTACTGGTTTTTCTCTTTGGCTGCTGGGCGGTTCTTCAGATGTAGATGACCCACAGAATTCTGACGTGAATAATTGGGGAGACGAAAAATTTATGTATGCCGGGATAGGTTTCTTTGTATCCAATTGCATCTTTTCAATTTTGTCAAACAACGACATAAGGAAAGCGGTGCGTACGTACAATAAGCACCAGCGCGAATCGTACGGGCATGCCGTTTTTGAACCTGTCTTTCGAATCACCAGCCAACAAGCAAATGCAAAAGTATATGCTTCAATAGGTTTACGTATCAAACTTTAATTTTGAAAGTTGATCATTTAGAACCTGTAGATTCTTTTACTCATTCGTGTCACTAACATAGTGGCATTTTGTTTTCTGCCCAGTTTATCAAATTAAATCATACAACTATGTTACGCTGGGCAGCTATATTCTTTGTAATTGCGATTATCGCAGCACTATTTGGATTCGGTGGTATTGCAGAAGGTGCCGCTTCTATTGCTAAAATTCTATTCTTTATTTTCATTGTACTCTTTGTAGTCGTGATAGCCTTTGGCAGCTGGATATTCAAGAAATAGCATAACCCTATCGTTATTATGATACTTCGTATCGTAATAACGATAGCCATGATGCTTGTACTTCGTGAATGTATCAAAGCACAGAGTGGTAATGGATTACAAGATCCGCTACCCAAGCCCTATGCAACTAAGTCATCACGGAATTTCAGTAACGTGATCGGGTGGGAAAAAGGCCTTACTCCCAAGGCCCCCACCGGATTTACCGTTACCCGCTATGCCGATAATTTTGAAAACCCACGCTGGTTTTGTGTACTACCAAATGGTGATGTATTGGTGGCCGAAAGCAACTCCTATCACCCATTTTTCGAAAAAGTAGGAGCAGTAATTATCGGTGCAAACAAATCCAATAATCTCCGTAAAAGTGCTGATCGGATTACACTACTCCGTGATGCCAACCAGGATGGCACTCCTGAAATACGCCACACTTTCATTGAAGATCTCAACCAGCCCTTCGGAATGCTGGTACTCAGGGATTGGTTCTACGTGGCCAATACCGATGCATTATGGCGTTATCCGTATTCTCCGGGAATGACTACGCTTGACCCTAAAAAGAGCGAACAGATTCTCACGCTTCCGGCCGGTAAGGTAAATCGTCACTGGACACGGAATATCATTGCCAATGCCGAAGGAACAAAAATTTACATTGCTGTGGGATCAGCCAGTAATGTAGCCGAGAAAGGAATGGAAGTTGAAATACTTCGTGCCGATATTCTTGAAATAAATCCGGATGGAACCGCGCTAAAGGTGTATGCAAGCGGGCTCCGGAACCCTGTAGGTATGGATTGGGAACCACAGACAAAATCACTGTGGACCGTAGTGAATGAACGAGATGAGTTAGGTGATGATCTGGTGCCTGATTATTTTACACGTATTGTTGAAAATGGTTTTTACGGATGGCCATATTTTTATCATGGTCAGCATAAAGATGATCGCATAAAATCCAGAGTTCCTCCAACGATAGAAAAATCACTCGAGCCCGATGTCGATTTAGGTTCACATACTGCTTCCCTTGGACTGGTGTTTTATAATCATACATCATTTCCGAAAAAATACCAGCGCGGTGCTTTTATTGCTCAGCATGGATCCTGGAATCGCTCTATTCTCTCGGGTTATAAGGTAGTATTTGTTCCTTTTGAAAATGGAAAGCCTGCTGGCAATGAAGAAGATTTTCTTACGGGTTTCATTGCTGATTTAGGAAAGGAGAGAGTACATGGCAGGCCTGTAGGATTAACCGTTTTGAAAGATGGGTCTTTGCTGGTGGCTGATGATACCAGCAATGTTATCTGGCGGGTGGCGGTTAGCCATTGATTAACGATCTCCGGTTGCCCATTCGTTTAAATTGAAATACAGTTGATCAACACTTTTAACTTTCACTACGGAAGCAAAATCAGGATGCAGGGGATTGATCAGTAAGTTATGTTCCTCCGGATAGAACTTCAGGGGTATGCGTGATGAGGGCACTTTCAGGCAAATAGAAGTACGGGAATCACACCAATCTTTACCAAAGCGTTGCGTTGAAAGGGGATAAGGTCTGGAATCCCAGTCTGAAGGAAGCCCATCGGGTTCAAGGTGAGGAATAGTTCCTTCAATTTCAAATGTGATCAGTGACCATTTGTTTTTTACCACTACAGTACCCAGAATGCTAATGAACTCCATCATAATAATGGAGACATTTGAACCTGCATAGATCAATGGTGTATTGGATGGATTCCATCTTGCTCCGGTTCGGCCAAAATTGTAAGGTGATTTCTCATGCCTGCGGGCAATGATACGGTAGTAAAGCTGCATTGGGCCTGTTACATCACATTACCAAACTCCAATGCTTCAACGGCATCATGAACCAGGGCTACGCCATAAGGCTTTAAAAGCAGTTCTATGGGGCGAAGGTCTCCCAGTGCCTGGTTAGGCTGATCAAGCCATTGCTTGAATGAAGCCTGATCACCCATTACGTCTATTCCGTAACCAATCAGTTCATCCATATCGATAAGCGCTTTGGAACCTAATACACCAATATGGGCATCATCAGCCCAACGGGAAACGGTACGTGTAGAGAAACCTATTATTGAGGCAAATTGATCCTGGGAGTAGCCAAGAAATTCTACCAGGGAACGAACAGCCTTTAACGTAAGCCCTTCATCTCCGATAACTTCATTGAGTTCAACCAGATTACGGGCTTTGGATGCTTCTTTAATGAAGTACCCTTGGCGCTCTTTCCCGGCCAGTTCTTTTATTTTCCCACTGCCAAAGTTGATGCGGAAAAGAATAGCACCCATTGGCCGTATGGCTTTCTTTCGGGTTTTCATGATATCCTGTTATTTGACATTTGTCTTGTAAATGTACGACATTTGTCATTAATGGGATGCACCACAACATGAAAAGTTGGGGCTTACATGCCTGCTTAATTTACCTTTCCTTACTTCGTTGCATAACCATGGAAGCCAGTACCGCTACGGAGAGCGTGAGGATGATGAACGCCAGAGAGATTTCAATCGGTATTTTATAGAAATCGGCAATGCACATCTTGGTTCCGACAAACACCAGGATGGCCGACAATCCATATTTCAGATACGTAAAGTACTTTTCCATACCGGCCAGGGCAAAATAAAGCGAACGTAATCCGAGGATGGCAAACACATTGGATGTATATACAATGAATGGATCATCTGACACGGCCAGGATAGCCGGTATACTGTCTACAGCGAACACAAGGTCAGTGGCTTCAATCATGATGACTACCAGAAAAAGGGGTGTAGCCCATAGCAGGTTATCGCGTTTTATGAAAAACTTGTCGCCTTCAAAAGTCGGGGTAACCCGGAATATTTTACGGACGAACTTTACTAACGGATTTTTCTCTGGTTCTAGTTTTACATCACCCTGGGCAAGAATCCGTATACCCGTAAAAATCAGGAAGCCACCAAAAAGATAAATAAGCCAGTGAAACTTATGAATGAGTTCTACTCCGGCAAAAATGAACAGCACCCGCATAACCAGGGCGCCCAAAATTCCCCAGAACAATACTTTATGCTGGTAAGCCGCAGGTACGTGGAAATAGGAGAATACCAGGATAATTACAAAAATATTGTCTACACTCAGAGACTTCTCAATCACGTAACCTGTAAAAAATTCGAATGCCTTTTCTTCCCCAAACTGATAAAACACAAAAACATTGAACAGAAAGGCGAGGAATACCCACACACATGTCCAGATGAGCGCTTCTTTGACCTTTATTTCAGATGACTTCCGGTGAAATACTCCGAGGTCAAGTACAAGCATGAGAATGACGAAGAGATTAAAAGCGATCCACAGAGATGTTTGACTCATAAAACAGATTATTGCCGAAGATATAGTTTACTACAGATATACGGGAGTTTTAAACCAACATTCTGCAACCGGAGTTATTAGTATACGATTAGAATGTGATATCGATAATGTACAAAGTTTAGGATGTCTATTCTTTCAAGGCTTCTTCTTTAGCCTTGGCCCTTGCCTTGGCTTTTCCTACACCAATGGGTATCCCTACCGTAAAATAGAGAGATTGATTTTTAACTGAACTACCGGAGTCATCAATTGCCACATCTACAAATCCGGCATAGTAACGAATGCCCAGGTTCATTCCATTCCCTTTCATAAGCCTGTAACCTACACCGGCCATCCATCCGGCATCAAGCGGGTGAAAATTGTCTCGGATGTTTTTCCGGTATGTTAATTCATCCCCCTTTACGGTATTGGTAAACTCATCTGTGGCCTGATACAGTAGCCCCAGCATTGGTCCCGTCTCTACGAACAGATGATTTTTAAAGCGATACTTGATCATGATGGGTACGTTAAAATAGTTCAACTTCCGGTCTACACTTCCGCCTTCAAAGGATGCATCAAGATCAGGAGAGCCTAATGGGTATGCCGGCAAATTACCTGCGCCCATGCTTGATTTAACGATCACGCCCGTATGAATCAGCCAGGCATTTTTGAGTTTGATATCAAAGTAGAAGCCGAGGTTAAATGTTGGTAAGATTTTATGGGTGCTTAGCCCGGTTTGTTCAGAAAGGTTCACACCTCCATCCAGGCCAAACTCTACCTTGCCTGAATTCAGATTATCACCAAGAATCAGCGAGATCAATACCTGGCTATGCGCATGTCTACAGAAAATGGCCAGAAGGGTAAGTAGTATAATCCGTTTAATCATAACATCAGGTCGAAAATCTTCGAAAAGGTAAGGCTTGACTTTAAAAGAGGCAAAGGGAATTTCGAATGAGATATGGCTATAACTTAAAATAGACGCTGAAGGTAGTTCCTACACCCACCTTGCTCTCCACTTCAATCCGGCCACCCATAGCTTCGATCTGCGTTTTCACAAGATATAATCCCATTCCTTTTCCCTCAACGTGCAGGTGGAACCGGCTGTAGAGTGTAAAGAGCTTATCCTGGAAAAGATCTACGTCTATTCCCAATCCATTGTCGGAAACACTCAGGCATATTTCATTGTCAATTTTCCGTGTCTTTATCAGGATTACAGGTTTACGGTCCGGGTGACGATACTTTATGGCGTTACTTAACAGGTTGTAGATAACACTATCCAGGTATGGCTTCACGGAACGGATGGTGGTTACATGCGAAAAATCTGTTTCAATGGTGGCCTGCGTGATAGAAATTTCATGCTCGAGGTTTTCGATGATCAGTGCTACTTCTGTTGGCAGGTCGATGAGTGTTATTACTGAATCACTGTTTTTCTTCAGATAAAGTATGGTGTTCAGATCTTTAACTACTACATCCAGTTCACGTGTGGCTCCGATTAACTTGGGATAGATTTGTTCACGTTGCGTCTCGGTCTGTCCGGAAAAATCAAGAAGGTTTCCTAACCCTAATATCCGGGCAACCGGAGCGCGTAAATTGTGCGCTGCAATAAATGCGAACTGTTCAAGCTGGTGATTGTATTCAACCAGTTCACGTGTTCGCTTTTCTACCTCAGATTCCAACGTGGCATTTTGCTTTGCTACCAGATCACGCTGGGCTGAAATTTCTTCGTGGCTTTGAAGTAGTTCTTCATTTTGTGCTGCAAGCTCTTCACGTTGCTGAAAGAGAATTTTGTTTTTGTCATTGATCTCTTTTGTTTTTTCATCTACTGCCAGCGCAAGTTCCCGGTTCGTTCTTCGGATGCTTCTTGTACGGAGAATGAAGATGAGAACAATAAGTGATCCGACCAGTAAAATTGCCAGTGTATTGAACCACCACGTTTTCCAGAATGGAGGTATGATGGTAATCTTCAATTCGGTAGTGGTATCTGACCATTGCCCGTTATTTTTTGTTCCTCTCACTTTAAAAGTGTAAGTACCCGGATCCAGGTTTGTGTAGGTTGCCGAATGCAATGGTCCTGGTGTGTTCCATTGTGTATCAAAACCTTCAAGCATGTATGTATATAATCTGCCTTCAGGGTCATTATAGTTCAGTGATGCGAAGTGTATGGAAAATACAGTCTGCTCGTAGGAAAGACGGACCTCGCTTGATCCGATAATGGATTGCTCTATCCGCGTTGAAATAGTTTCATCGGATGAAATAGGAACCCGCTGATTAAAAATATCAAATCCCGTAAGGCGCAGGGGAGACTCGAATGAATCTGTTCTTATTTCCTCCGGTGTAAATTCGTTTAGACCTGCAGGGCCTCCGAAATAGATTTTTCCAGTTTTACTTTTGAGTGATCCTTTCTTGAATTCAGGAGATTGCAGCCCATCACTGACATTGAAGTTACTGAATGTCTTTTTACTCGTATTGAAGCATGCTATGCCATTATTGGTACTGATCCAGAGGTTATTGTTTTTGTCCATTTGCAACCCATTAATGGTGTTGTCCGGAAGCCCATTATTCACATAGTAATTTGTGAATTCGCTGGTTTTGGGATTGAAGTAGTTCAACCCTATATCTGTACCGATCCAATAGTTTCCATTTACGTCTTCCAACATGCACAATACACGATTGTTGCTTATACTATTGACCCGGTCATCATGTATATAGCGTGTGAATTTTTTTTCGCCTTTGCGAAGAAGATTCAATCCATAGTTTGTAGCAACCCACATATTGTCCCGGCTGTCTTCAAAAAAGTAACAGATCGTGTTGTTTGAAAGACTTGATGGATCGGCAGGATCATTTGTAAAATGTGTAAAACGGTTGTTCTCTTCGTCATAGATGTCGACACCCCCGCTGTATGTTCCTACCCACATCTTTTCGTGCTTATCCTTGTAGATGATCCATACATTCGGAGCCCCTATGCCATCCGGGTTATTGGCATCATACTTGAAATATTGAAAGGTGTTTTTGGCTTTGTTAAATACAGTGATACCATCGCCCCAGGTACCAGCCCAAATGTTTCCGTTGCGATCTTCGGCAATGGTCAATACATAATTCCCAGACATTCCACCAGAAGGTGCTTTGTGCTTGTACGCGGTGAAGGTGCCTTGCTGACGATCATACAGATTCAACCCCCCGCCATCTGTACCAATCCAAAGGTTCGTTTTGGAATCTTCATAGATTGCCCAGATGCTATTATGACTTAAACTTGTTGGTGAAGAGCTATGCCGGTAATGTGTAAATTTTATGGCATTGTTTACAAAATTGATTCCGCCACTAAATGTACCCAACCACATATTTCCCTGGGTATCTCTAAAGACCGACCATATGGAGTTGTTATTCAGGCTAAGGCGATCAACATCGTCTTGTTTATAATTGTAAAATGTTCTGGTTTCCGGAGTTAAAATACTGAGCCCGCCATTTTCAGTTCCGATCCAGAGATTACCATAACTATCTTCTCCGAGAGAAAGAACAACATTGTTTGCCAGGCTGTTGTCGTTGTTCGGTTCATGCTTGTAGTGGTGGAATTCTTTTCCGTCAAACCAGTCAAGTCCATTGCGGGTACCGACCCATATGCGGTTTTTGCTGTCTTTAAAAAGAACTTCGATCTGGTCATATGCCAGTGACTTGCTGTTATTGTCGTCATGTCGATAGTGTGTAAATGTTCCAGTCTCTCTGTCGAACCGGCTTAGGCCGCTATAAACGGTACTGATCCACAAGTTATGTTCACTGTCTTCCAGTACTTCGTTTATGGAGTTTTCCGGCAGACTGTTCGGATTATGTTCATCATGCAGGTATTGAACAAATGTATTGTTGCTTCGATTGAACATACACAATCCTGAGCCGGCTGTGCCGATCCATAAATTTCCGCTATAGTCAAACGTTATACAATGCAGGTTGTTGTTGGGGATACTGGCTGGATCCGCAGGATCGTTTTTGTAATGAATGAATTTTTCCTGACGCCAGTCAAACATGTCAAGCCCCCCGTTGAGCGTGGCGATCCAGATGTTCCCGTGACTGTCTTCCGCTATATCTGCTATCCGATCATCACCAATACTATGCGGATCGTCAACAATATTTTTAAAAACCGTAAAGGAGTAACCGTCATACTTATTCAGACCGTTACGGGTCCCGAACCACATAAAGCCATGCTTGTCTTGTAACATGCATAGAATGTTACTATGCGAAAGGCCATACTCAGCACCCTTGTGTTCAAATTTGATATTGCGAAGCTGACAGACAGCAGTATTGCTGACTACAAAGAGGAAAAAGAAGATATGTAAGACGAACTGGGCTCGAAACACCATACTTGGTCTTCGGTGGATGTATTAAGATACTTAAATATATTAAGGTTTTAAAATGTAACACTATTCTTTTGTGATTGGGTATGCTCATAGATTTTATTGAGTATAGCTTGAATGAATACCATGATCAGAGAAAAACCGTTCTCCTTTCTCTTGCGAGGGTTTGTATTACCCTGTCTTATTAAAAATATGTAGATAGACCGGAAACTAATGGGTTTTTGCAATTACTCGTTAGAAATATTTCTGCAGTAGCATTGCAAAGAACTGACTGAAGGAAACGAATTGAAAAAGAACCTTCGGATAAAATCAATACGTATTCTGACCCAGTGGTTGAAGTGTTAGCGGTAATACACCACTTGGCATTCTGGATGTTTCGATTTGAAATTTTCAATAGCCCGGCTGGATACTTTTGTATTATAACACGTAAATGTTTTCAATTCAAGGTTATTGAGCGGATCAAGCCGGGATACATTGGTATTGGAGCAATCAAGGTGTTCCAGAAAGATCAGGTTTGCAATCGGATCGAGTCTCCGGATCTGCGTTCCAGAACAATTCAATTTCCGGAGTTCCTTTAACGTGCCAATACTCTTCAGATCTTCCAGAGGAGTATTGGAAAGGTTAAGATCCTGCAAGGCAGTCAGTTTACCGATAGCTTCTATGTTTTGCAGCGGACTGCTGGTGGCGTGGAGCGAACGAAGCGAAGCGATGTTTTCCAACGGAGGTATAGTGGTTATCGCTGTTCCGGAGAAATGCAGTTCTTTCAAGCGAACAAATTCAGACAGCGCAGCAAGATCACTGACGGGCACATCTTTGAATTGCAAGGATTCAGTTTCAACCAGTCTGTGAAAATTCTCACGTGTTGTATCCGCTTTCAGCAGATTTTTAAAGACAGTCTTCCAGGATTCTGGAAGGTTTTGCCACCACCGTTTAATATGAATGGTCTTGTAAACCAGAAGACATCCCGTGTTCTTTTCCAGAAATTCACGGGCTGTAATGTCATGTACTGCCGTTTCATCAGCATAAAAAATTTTTAGTGCAGGTAATGCATGTCGCTCTATATTTTCGACTTTACTTTTGTCCGCCCGAAGTATGTTTAACTTAGGTAGTGTAGCAGCAACGGAGATATCACTGACCTCGGTACTACTGATATCCAGGTATCGGATTTCGTTGCGATCGTGCAGTGGTGAAAGATCACTGACCGATGTATTGGATACTATGACTACCTGTAATTTTAAAAGTTTACGAAGCGGCTCAAGACTATTGATACTTCTTCCACTGGCATTAATGGAATCAATCAGGGAAATTTTGGAGAAGTCTTCCTTCGAGGGTATTTCCCCAACACCTGCAGAGACAATGAAGACATTTTTCCATTCCGATGGGAGTGTATCCCACCAGGCTTTTATATTATCAGAATCATAGATTACTCTTGCCTTATTGGCTGCCATGAAATTATTTGCTGTTGTTTGATTGACACCGGAATGGTCAGCATAGATCATTTCGATGTTCGGGAGTTTTTGTAGTGGTTTCAGGTCTGCCACTGGCGTATGATTGGCATATAGTGTCTTCAGACTTTCAAGGCCAGCTAATACCTGGAGAGATGTCACGCGCGTACTATCGATGTTGAGCACGGAAATCTTTTTGAGATTTTTTATGGGTTGAAGATCCTGAACTTCGGTGCCTGAAATATCTAGCGATGTTATGTTCATCAGGCTCTCGAGCGGGGTGAGGTTTGTAATATCCGTGGCACCCAGATCAGCTTCCTGTAAGACTGTTAGAAATGACACCGGAAGGATATTGGTGACAGGAGTTTTGTGCATAAACAGATTTTGAAGCCCAGGCATCTTTTCGACTACAGCTATATCGGATACCTGTGTATAACTGATATCAAGACTTACCATTTTACTGGCATACTTCAAGGGTGACAGGTCGGTTATTTTGGTGTGTGACAAATCCAGCGTTTCGAGCTCAGTCAGATTTCGAAGCGGTGTGATGCTGGTAATGTTGGTTCCGGAGAGGTCAAGGAATTTCAACTTGCTCAGCCTGTCAAGTGGTTCGAGGTTTTGAATGAACGAATTATTGCTGAGGTCGAGGTCTTCAATGGCAGTGATCTTTTTAATATCACTGGGCAACAGACTGTCTGATGCATTAATGATCGGGAGTTTTTTCAACAGGATGGCCCTCCATTCAGCAGACAAATCATACCACCAGTTGGTGAGAACAGCTTTCTCGTTGATCTCGTGCGTATAAATACTGACGATGCGAAGGTCCTGATCTGCCTGATCGTAATTGATCTCAATGTAGCGTGGAATGGTATTGGAAATGGTGTTCCCCTCGGTGGTGGTTCCTGTAAACATGCGTCTGGCGGAAACTTTATAGAACAATCCACCATCCGGCATGGTGCTGCTTTTAATGTCCTCAATCGAAAATTCAAATTTAGCTTCGTTAAAAAAGAAGTCCACATCTTTCAGATAAGGAACGATATCCTTGTTAGTAACCACAATCCGTTGATCATCCAGGTCATCTTCGACCTGTACTTTTTCATCACGAAATATTTTGGAGTAGCTTTCTTTTACCAGTACTTCTTTGTCGCGTGACAATGTTGTACTGCTGCCGAGCGTATTCAACATGTATTGTAAAAAGTCTACAATGTCTCTCACCCGTTTTTCACCCTCAGCGATGCTGGTGGGTGGGGGAGTTTTCTTCTGGACAGGTTGAGTGGTTTTTGAAGTTGTTGTGGTCTTCTTCTGTGTCTGGGTTTTTTGTGCCGGTTTTTTGGCTGGCTTTTTCTTTTGCGCTTCAGTGTGTATGGAAACAGCAAACACCAGTACGAATGAAATGAACAACACCTTATAGCTTTTCATAGTTAGCCTGTTGATGAAAGTCAGTTATACAGAAATGTGAGCAGTGCTCTTTTATCCGATTCGGTATTCAGTTTAACCAGGTTTGAAATCAGCCAACCTGTGTTATATCCGGGGCGGTTGAACTGCGAGACTTCAAAATACCACCCTTCGATCTGAAAAAAGTGAAACTTTACACCGTGAACCGACTTGAATTTCAGATTGCCTTTTTTTACTTCATACAAAAATACCGAGAGGTGATCCGGTGTAAACCGCTTTGCCGTGTATTGACTGATGCTGTCACTCCGCGAAAAGGCTTTTCTAAGATTCATAAAATCCAGTTCGTGACTCATGGGATGAAGGAAGCGGCCTACTTTTGTAGTGTCTCGCTGAAAGTAAGGTTCAAACATATCTGCCTGTACCCGGCTGATCACCCACTTATAGCCCAGGTGATCTTTTTCCAGCTCCATGAACAAGGTAATGGGCTTCTCAACTCCGTTTACTGTGAATGTGGTCTGAACTTCTGAAAACCAATTGTTACCGTGAAAGTCCAGAATAGATGATTCATTTTTGTCCAGGACATACTTCGCAAATTCTACCTTTAGTGAATTGCTTATTCCGGAATTGCTGTCATCAAACAAAGTTCCCAGGTATTTTTTTCTGAGCTTGGTGCTTCTGTATTGTTTATCCCGTGGGTAGTACCTATCTCCCTTTTCGCTTTCTTCACCATTAAATCTTCTGAAAAACTGATTTACTTGTTTTGATTGTGAATAGAGCTTACTCTCATCCATGTCATCAACAATCTGTGCAGTAAGCGCGAAACAGGATAACGTGAGTAAACCGGTCATGAAAATGTACTTTATCATCGGCATATAGGTCAATGGTCATTAGTCAATGGAATGTATGACCATTGACTAATGACGATAGTGTGACTGTGATAACAAGTTCTCAATTGATCAGGCTCCTGTCTCGGTAACCCGGATGTCTCCCAATAGCACATCCCAGAATTCAATCGTACGTCCCTCGATCTGGGTCTTTTTACGGTCTACATAAATCGTAATGTCTTTCTTGGTAGTGTCTTTATATTTCAGCCCGTCATCAGATGAACCTTCGAATCGCTGATAAATAGTGACTACACCAACATAGCGGCCATCAGGTTGCCTTTCCAGGTCGCTGATATAATGGATATTGTACCAGGAAATGGTGACGCGGTCATAATTCAACGCCATAAGACGCTCAAAGTATTTACGTACTTTATAATAATTTACTTCTTTACGATTAAGTGAAGAAACGCCCATTTCACTTTCTGGTGCAAAGAGTTCTTCAGCACGGTCCATAACGCGCGTAGCTTCCGAAAATGCTGTCTTCTTGTTTCCGATAATGCTAATGTACTTGCTGAGATCACGCACCTTCTCCAGAGCGAGTGAGTCAATTGCCTGTTTACGTTCCGGGCTTATGTCTGCTGTCTGGGCGAAGGCACCCGTTATCGTTGCACTAAAAAGTAAGATGAACAGAAAACCGTATTTAGAATTGATGTTGATCATATGACTTTATTTTGAAAGTATGGTGATAAATTAAGATCTGTATCGATACTGAATTCCGAATCAATTTTTCCGCAATTCAAGTTCTGTGATCTTTCCCTGACCGTCAGTTTTAAGATTAGATACAGCGTTGATATTTTTCTTCTGGTCTTTAAGGTAATTCAGGTAGTCCCTGATCGTGGTAGGCCGGTCGTAATCTTTAATACCGCCACTTTCACTGATCACAATCAGCACTGGTGTATTGGGAGAAGCAAATAAGGTGAGAGCTTCATTTATACTACTATTAGCGGAAGTTACGTTAGATGAACTGGCGATCGCATTAAAGTACTGTCCCAGTTTCACGGCAGGGGCACTGGTTCTGCTTTCATTTTGTTTGGCTAGCAATTCTTCTGCTTCACGTTTGGCTTTTTCTTCTGCTTCTTTTCTGGCCAGCTCTTCTTCCTGCGCTTTTTGTTTGCGTTCGGCTTCTTCGCGTTCAATTCTGGCTTTTTCTGCTGCCGCTGCCTGGGCTGCTTTCTTTTTGCTGGCGCAACCAAAGGAGGTGATCAAAACGATAAGGAGGACGAAAAGTCCGGATGAGCGAATGGGTAGCATCATTTTTTTAATTTTATGTTAATGATGCAAACACTCCTGAAAAGAGTGTGCCGATCATTACCCATGTAAAGACAGGGAGGGTTTCTTCTTTATGTATGATAAAGGTGTGAAGCCATGCTACAGAATGCGGTCTTTTTTCCTCACATTTTTTACGAGCCTACTTGTCTAACAGCCATTTAAACACAGCCTGCATAAAATCCTGACATTGATAGTCTTTGACATCTTTCCAGGTGGTCATGTAGAGAGACACCATGCCATCACCCATGGCTATAATTTTTCCACCCTTCTTAGGCAAATCAACATAGGTACCAAAAGGCTCAGCACGCTGGTTGTTGAAACAGAAGGGTGTACCTCCGGTAACTTGCCGTGCTCCGTGATAGGTAACTTTTAATGTCTTGTCGGTTATTACTCCCGGCTTCGTATAGCCACCGGATAATGTGTCGGGACTGTTCTGTCCAAAGGTAATACCGAATGGTGTAACGATATCGTTTACATTGGTTTGCTCAAGCGTAGCCCAGAAGTCAACCTCTGCCGCCAGAAATAATGAACCTCCTTTTCTGATGTACTCTTTTATGGCTTCCACTTCAGAAGCTTCGTATTTAGCAGAGGGGATGTGGATGAAAAGCAGATCACACTTCGCCAATATATCCGGACGAATTTTTTCTTTTATATATCCAATTTCTCCGTTGACTGCGGCTGCGGTGGCCTTGATTTCAGTAGTCATGTATTTGATTCGCTCTATGAACTGTGGATCTTTTCCTTCCATAGCCAAAGGGTCATTCCAGAATTTCTGGCCATGCGAGATATCGATCAATATTTTTTTCGATGATTGTGCGGATGTCGCTGAAGCGATGAAACAGAAGAGAAGGCCTGCAGCAATCCGGTAGATGATCGATGGGAGTGGAGTATGCATATTCTGGGGGTTGATTGATGCCGAAGATGCCAAGGATAGTGCCAGGAAATTACCTGCATACAAAGCTTTAATTGAATGATCATTGAATATATCCGTTCGGAGCCGAACGCTTTTGTTCGCTCACGCAACAACGGGAGGTTGCTGCCCTTGGTACGTGATGCAATTAATTCCCGTCTGTTCCTCTGATCGTCCTGTTTTTTGTACGGGGGAATGAAAATTTCCCCGGCATGCTTTTTTGCCTATGACAAGACAGATATTTAGTATAAACCAATCTGTTATTTATGGAAAAGCAAAATAGAAACACAAAGAAGAAAACCATGAAGGCTGTCCCGGAGGGAATGCATACGGTTACACCATTTCTCATTGTAGATGGTGCCAGTGATTTGTTGCGTTTTATTGAACAATCTTTCGGTGGGAAAGTGACTGCTATGTTAAAAACAGAAGATGGAAAGATTATGCACTCTGATGTAATGATCGGAGATTCGCACGTTATGGTGACTGACGCGACTGAGAAATATACAGCCTATGCGACCAAGCTTTACCTGTATGTTGATGACGTGGATGCCACCTATAAAAAAGCGCTGGACGCTAATGCTACATCCATTCGCGAGTTGACGGATGAGTTTTATGGTGACCGTTCTGGAGGGGTACGCGATGCCTGGGGAAACGAGTGGTGGATCGCTACGCATATCGAAGACGTAGATAATGCCGAAATAGAAAGACGTGCAAAAGAATTCATGCAGGAAACTCACGCGTAAGACTTCCAAGTTAAAAAAAGGCCGTCCGCAGAGACGGCCTTTTTTTATTTTTGTTTGGCTGAAATGTCTGCAGAGAAAAAATATTTAATAATTCTTATGCGATAAATTGACGGTTTATTTCAATAAACAGGATTAGCTTACAAGGCGTGGTTACCGTTCACGTGAATTCAAATACCGAAGCCGAAGAAATTTTGCGTAAATTATCTACGTGAATGGAGAGATAAACCGGGCTTCTATGTACATCTTGAATATTGAGAGTAGCGATGATACACCAAAAATACAGCTGGATAAAAGTGCTGGAATTTTTGAAATTTCAGGTAGGTCACTACCAGAGGATGCCGTTGGGTTTTATGAACCCGTTATCGAATGGATAAATGCGTATGCCAATGACCCTCATCCGTCCACTGATTTCGCCTTTAAGCTTGATTATTTTAATACGGCCTCATCCAAGCTGATCCTCGATATACTTAAGCTATTGGCAAAAATAAAGGGCATGCGCATACTGTGGTATTCGCAGGAAGACGATGAAGAAGTGGCCAGTGCGGGGGAGGAGTTTTCAGAGCAGGTAGATGCTCCTTTCATTTTCAAAACCTATTAATGTTAACCTCTGGGTTATTTTTAGCAGTTTGCAGCAGTTGATTATTATTGAATTCCTTACACGGACAATATCCTGGGACTATTTCCAATACTATCCGGATAACAAGTTTCTCCCGTTAGGTAAATTCTGAAAGCTATATTCCTTTGTTTTTTGATGGATGCATGTAGTTGCCGTAACAGAGTATATTTGTGTGAATCATTCTGAGTTTGAAACCTGGCCGTCTATGCATACTGTTGATTTTAAAACTTCCGGATATTTCACCTTTCCGTTTTTTATTGTCAGCGGGGCGTTGATGATTATAGGCTTACCGGTGCTTTTTGAATCCTGGCTTGTGGGTACAATTCTGCTGGTGATCAGTATAACCATTTTCACGACTCACTACCGTGTACGTATTGACCTTGTCAACAAAACCTACCACGATTACCTGTGGATATGGGGAATGAAGCATGGAGAAAAGGGGAGGTTTGAAATCATTGAGTATATTTTTATAAAGAAAGCCACGGTAAGTCAGCCCATGCGGGCAATTGCAGCTTCGTCCACTGTCCGCAAGGAAGTGTTCGATGCATACCTGAAATTTTCAGACCATGCCAAAATTCATCTCCTGACAGGTGACAACAAGAAAACGGTTATGGATAAGGTTAACGGGATGGCCAGCCGGATCAACGTAACTGTTGTAGACTACACCGCTGAGACCAGGTAATCTTTAATGATTTTGATTCTGTTCACAAAAAAAAATGTGGTCAGGATGCCCAACCACATTTACATTTCTCTCAAAAAAAAATTATTCACTCCAGGGCGGAGCTATGTTATTGGAGCGGGCGTACGCAATCAATTGCCCCAGGTGTTCATTAGAGTGACCCAACAAAATCAGTATGGCGGTCATGTTGGTAAATTCACCAGGAAATGGGAATTCTACCTTTGTCGGCAGAGCGGCATCGGGCGTGCTTTTTACAGCGCTGATGGCAAGGTCATATGACCTTTTCAATTCTGCGGCTACAGCCTCTTTTGTCTTCAGGTCTTTTTCCAGCGTCTCCATATTAACGCCATCCGGAATTTTAGCACCAAGTTTGGAAGCGAAGTAATAATTTGCGGAGATGATGTGCGCACAAACCTGGGCTACAGTGCGTACTCCCGTTTGTGGTGTCCATGAATATTTGTCTGCGGGGATCGCTCCGGCTAACTGCATAACGTGACCGGATACGTAAGCAAGTGATCCGGCCGACTCTTTCTGAAATTGGCCCTGGCAAAAGGCCTGAACGGAAAACAACAGCACTGCAATAGTTAAAATCTTTTTCATCTTTTGATGGATTTGAGGGTGGATAATGTTTCTGGAACAAAAGGTAAATAAAAAGGTTCTATTTATCACTCGCATTTTTTGACAAGCTGTTGTCTGAAGTTTTATGCAAAGCTGTTCAACCATGCATTACTGTTTGATTTATTATTACATCTGATTAGAGATATACCTGTATAAACAATCTTTAAGTTCCTCATTTCCGGTAACTTAGTCCCCTGAAAGACCTAGCACTATGAAAATTCTGGAAGCCATCAGGCGACACGCCCTGATCGTTACGGCAGTGGTATTGCTCGTATTGATCGTTGTGAACACCACTATTGCGATTTTTAATCACCTGGCATTAAACAAGAAAGATTCTGTTACAGCACAAACCCAGGTAGCCATTCATGAAACCGAGCAGGTCTGGAACCAGGTAGTGCGGAATGTTGATGTGGGTATGCGTGGCTATGCGTTGCTGAAAGGTGATTCTCTGAGCTCCGCTGATGAACTGGCTTCCATGATGCGGCCTATGAGTGATGGTATCCGCGACCTCCCGATAATTGTAAACAACCTTCGGAAGATTGCCAAAGAACAAAACTTCTCCCATCCTGAAGCTATTGATAGCATTGAAATCGTAGCGGCCAAATTCATTCAGCAGACGCAGGCCATGACCCGCCTTATCGAGCAGGATCAGCGGGGGGAATTCTTTTCAGCGTTGCGTAAAGATCCCGGAAGGGATGCGTGGATCGGCTATGCACGGAATGCCGATGTTATAAAGGCCTTCGAAAATGATCTCCACGAAGAGGCCACCCGATCCTATGAAGCATCCAACCGGTTGAATCTGTATTTTCAACTCGCGGTGTGTGCTATCTCATTTGTTACACTGAGTTTCATGATTTATAAAATCAACAGTGACCGGAAAGCCAGAAGACAGCTTTTCGTTAAGCTCGATACCAATAACCGTGAATTTATTTTTGATCCCGGAAATAAGGTTGAAGGCCGTATAAATGAAAATGAAGTGATTGACAGTTCTATTCTCACGGTGAAACAGGCCACGCATTTTATCGGTGAAGTTTCTGATGGAAATTTCAGTGCGGAGTGGAAAGGTATGAATGCTCAGAATGAAAAGCTGAATGTAAGTAACCTGGCGGGCAAGCTTATCCAGATGCGTGATCGCATGAAGTCTATACGGGCACAGGAAGAAGTGCGCAATTGGTTGAGTGAAGGTCTCGCCAAGTTTTCGGATGTCATCCGTGAAAACCAGTCGTCCATTGAAGCGTTGAGTTATAATGTATTGGTGTATCTGGTTAAATACCTGAAAGCACAGCAGGGATGTCTTTTTGTAGTTCGTGAAAGTACAGAAGGTGGTGACCCGTATCTGGAGATGACAGCATGCTATGCGTTCGAACGAAAAAAGTTTCTGACCAAGCGGATTGAATTTGGCGAAGGTACTATCGGACAGGTTTACCTGGAAGGTACATCGCTGTTGCTTACGCAGGTACCTGATGGATATACCGCTATCACCTCCGGACTTGGAGAGCATACAGCTACCTGCGTACTGATTGTTCCTATGAAGGCCAATGATCAGGTTGAAGGGATCATCGAGATTGCGGGATTTGAAAGATACCAGAAGCATCAGATTGAATTTCTGGAAAAGGTAGGAGAGATCACGGCTTCTACCCTGAGTTCTGTACGGAATACAGAGAAGATGCAGCACATGGTGAATCAGTTTAAAACTCAGGCGCAGCAATTGAAAGAACAGGAGGAAGAGCTTCGTCAGAACCTGGAAGAAATGGAAGCCACACAAGAAGCTATGCGCAGAAGAGAACGAGAGGAGTAGTCACGAACTCTGAATTCCCCAAGCCCGGCTCTAACCTCCGGAATATAATCCCACATCCGATTGCGCGTTCGTTGCCGGGATTGTATGCGGCACTATACTGGCCGGTAGTTTGGGTTGTCTGAATGGAATTTTCCTATAATTACGCGCTCAAATTCCAAACTATAACCATGAAGAAAACGCTTCTGATCTGTACCTTTTGTTTTACTTTTTTTACATCACTTTTTTCGCAGGAACTCCGGTCGCCCGACAATCAACTGGTAATGTCATTTCAACTTCGGGAAAATGGAACACCTGCGTATCAATTGATGTACAAAGGAAGAATGGTAATAAAACCCAGCGTGCTTGGCCTCGAACTGAAGAACGATACAAAATCACTGCTGAATGATTTTGAAATTACCGATACGCAGACTTCGTCACATGATTCCAGTTGGGAGCCAGTATGGGGTGAAGTAAAAACCATTCGTAACCGCTATAACGAGCTGGCAGTAACCCTTACACAGAAAATCACCAACCGCCAGATGATCATTCGCTTCCGGCTGTTTGATGAAGGCCTGGGTTTCCGGTATGAATTCCCTTCACAACCCAACCTGATCTATTTTATCATTAAAGAAGAACGGACACAGTTTGCCATGACGGGTGATCACATCGCGTTCTGGCTTGCAGGTGATTACGATACACAGGAGTATGATTACACCACCTCAAAGCTCTCCGAGATCCGTGGGCTCATGAAGGGGGCTATCACCCCTAATGCATCCCAGACTCCTTTTTCAGAGACAGGAGTACAGACTGCCCTGATGATGAAGACGGCAGATGGTTTGTACATCAACCTTCATGAAGCAGCCCTGATCAATTATTCATGCATGCATTTGAATCTCGATGATAAAAATCTGGTATTTCAATCGTGGCTGACACCCGATGCTACCGGTGATAAGGGCTATATGCAAGCGCCCTGTCAATCACCGTGGCGTACGGTAATGGTAAGTGATGATGCCCGTGTGATCCTCTCTTCCAGCATGACCTATAACCTGAACGAACCGTGCAAGATCGAAGACACTTCATGGATCAAACCGGTTAAATACATGGGGGTATGGTGGGAAATGATCACGGGAAAAAGTTCATGGTCGTATACCAATGATGTGCCTTCTGTACAGCTTGGTGTCACTGACTATGCTAAAACCAAACCCAATGGAACACATGGGGCTACCACAGCCAACGTAAAAAAATATATTGACTTTGCCGCGCTGCACGGTTTTGATGCCGTACTGGTAGAAGGCTGGAACATCGGATGGGAAGATTGGTTTGGGCATGCGAAGGATTATGTATTTGATTTCGTAACACCTTATCCGGATTTCAATCTGGTAGAATTACGCGACTATGCAAAATCCAAAAACATTAAACTCATCATGCATCACGAAACCTCAGGCTCTACAAGGAACTATGAGCGACATCTCGATACGGCATTTCAATTCATGAAAGACAATAACTATGATGCTGTAAAAACGGGCTATGTAGGTCCCATTCTGCCGAAAGGATTTTTTCACTACGATCAATACACCAATAATCATTACCAGTATGTAATTGAGAAAGCAGCTGAATACAAGATCATGGTTAATGCACATGAAGCTGTACGTCCTACCGGTATTGCCCGCACGTATCCGAATATGATCGGTAATGAGTCTGCGCGTGGCACGGAATATCAGGCATTCGGAGGTTCCAAGCCTAATCACGTTACAATCCTTCCGTTTACCCGGATGATCGGAGGTCCTATGGATTATACACCCGGAATCTTTGAAATGGACATCAGCAAGTTAAATCTGAATAACACCTCGCATGTAAACAGCACGCTTGCCAATCAGCTGGCCTTGTATGTTACCGTGTACAGTCCTTTACAAATGGCTGCTGATTTACCTGAGCATTATAGCCGCTTTATGGATGCTTTTCAGTTCATTAAAGATGTTGCTGTGGACTGGGATGATAGTAAATACCTGGAAGCTGAACCGGGACAGTATATAACCGTTGCCCGTAAGGCTAAAGGAAGGACCAACTGGTTTGTTGGGAATGTAAATGGTGAAGTGCCACGAACCTCAACCATTGCGTTCAGCTTTCTGGAACCGGGCAAGAGCTATATTGCTACGCTGTATATGGATGCAAAAGAGGCGCACTATAAAACCAATCCGCAGGCGTATGCTATCCGTAAAGTAGTAGTGACCAGCAAGTCAAAGCTAACCCAATGGTCAGCTTCAGGTGGCGGCTATGCGATCAGCATTGTCGAGGCTGATAAAGGACAGGTGAAGGGATTGAAAAAGCTCTGATCGTTATTCGGTCTGGAATTTGGAATCTGAAATAAACTATTCAAGAAATGAAAAGTCTGTTATTCATTGTAGCCATATGCACGATAAGTCCTTTGTATGGACAGAACACCACCGGATGTGATAACAAGTTACTACCTGTTTTGTGGGTGCAACAATCCGGTGAGTACAAGGCCTTGTGCTACCAGGCTTACAATGCCGCGCAGTGGAGACTTGAATCCCTGAAGAAAGATAAGAAAGACAAGCGACCTCTGGCGATCATTACCGATGTAGATGAAACAATACTGGACAACAGCTATTATGAAGCGCAGCGCACGCGGGAATGCAGTCCTTTCACCAGTGCTTCCTGGAAGCAATGGACGGCACGTGCCTCGGCCACTGCCGTCCCAGGAGCTGTAGAGTTTTTTCAGTATGCGAAGAAGAAAGGAATCACGATCTTTTACATCAGCAATCGTAACGTCAGTGAAGTTCCAGGCACGCTGAAAAATCTTCTGCAGCTTGGTTTTCCGGATGCAGATACTACCCACATGTTGTTTCTGACCGATACATCATCAAAGGAACAACGCAGACAGAAAATCGCACAACAATTTAATGTGGTAATGCTGGTAGGAGATAACCTCAATGATTTCTCAGCTGTGTTTGAGTCCCGGTCAAATCGTGAGCGTCAGTCCAGCACGGATCAACTCAGAACACAGTGGGGCAACAAGTTCATTATGCTGCCTAATCCCCTCTATGGTGACTGGGAAAATGCATTATACAATTTTAAACGACTGGATGCTCAGCAAAAGCAGGACACCCTGAGGCAACAGCTTCAGGGAATCAGGTAGGTAATCGGTACCGTGATTCCAAAATCACGATTAACGGATAACGATTAACGCGTAATTACTATGCTTCTAATTAGCGTATAATCCATACCTGTATTTCGTAATTTGGTTACTGCAAATTTCGGTTGGTTTACCGGTTACCGATTTCAGTGACTGGCAACCGGTAACTGGAGACCTTATGAGAGCACTTCATACCATCACCATCCTCATCTCTTCACTGACTACCATGGCACAACTTCAACCGGTTAAATCAGGTGTATATTCCTGGGCAAAGCTTCCTGTCAAAGCAGGTGAAGACAGAGAATCACGCCAACTGATGGAAGGGACATCTACACACCTCGACTATCTCGAGATACATGCCACTACACAATTCAAGGGAGCAAAACCCAGTACAGCCCATGCTAACGATGACATCGAAGAATGTATCATTGTAAAGGATGGAACATTAAAGGCAACCATTGAAGGTCAGAGCACTATACTCGGTGTCGGTGGTGTGATTCTGTTAATGCCGCGCCAGATGCACTCCATTGAAAATATTGGTGATGGTAATCTCACGTACTACGTGATACGGTACCGATCGAAGAAGAAAATGGAAATTGAACGCGGGCAAATGTCTGGTGGAACGCTTACGCTGAACCGTGACTCCCTTAAATTTACACCCACGGTTAAAGGCGGAGCCCGAAAATATTTCGACAGGCCCACGGCCATGTGTGAACGTTTCGAAATGCATACAACCACGCTTGACAAGAAAGGCGAGAGTCACGCCCCGCATAGTCATATTGAAACGGAGATCATTCTGGTTATCTCAGGTGACACGGAGATGACTATTGACGGTAAAGAATATGCGGGTACTACAGGTGATCTGTATCTGATGGAGTCCGGGTTAATGCACGGTGTACGGAATGCAGCGGATAAGCCCTGTTCGTATTTTGCATTCAAATGGAAATAACCGGCTGCAAATTTTAGCCTGGGAGGTCGCAGGAAATACATTCTTTTGTATCTTTAGCCTAAGAGCCCATCACAATTCCCTGTTACCAGGGAAAGTGGTGGGCTTTTTCGTTTTTGAGCAATTGGAAAACCGAAATTACCTGAGCCGTGGTCAATATCTTTATTTCGTACAGTCATCAGGATGTAAAGTATAAGGAACAGCTGGAGAAATTCCTGTCACCCCTTACCAAGAATGGAAGTCTCAACTCCTGGAGCGATCATAAACTGAAGTTTGGTGAAGAATGGGATCCGGAGATAGAAAAAGCATTCAATGCTTCACACATTATCCTGTTATTGATTAGTTCCGATTTTTTAAGCTCCGATTATATCAGTCGAAAGGAATTGCCCTGGGCATTGAAAAAGCATAGTGAAAAATCAGCTATTATTTTCCCGATCTATATACGGACCTGTTATCTGGGGGCACATAAAGTGATCACCGATATCCAGGGAGCTCCGGACAAAAATAAACCGGTCTCCTCGTTTGAAGATAAAGATGCCGCATATACACTGATCGTTGAACAGATAGCCGAACGGATCAAAGATCTGCCCAGTTTTAACGAATCGACATACAAAAAGGAAGCCCAGCAATTCAAAAAGGAACACGTCAATGAAAGTGTAAGCGATCTCTCAAGAAAAGACAAGATCTATTTGTCCGTTGGATCGAATGCAGAACAACGTAAAGCTATTTATTCGGAATTGAGTTTCAGAAAGCAATGGGAGAGCTGGCCGTATACTGTCATTCCGGATCCTAAAGAAGCCATGGAGCTTGAAAACCTGAAGGGAGATGACCTTCAAACCCGGATACAAGGTTACCTTGATGAATCCTTGTTTTCTGTTCACCTGATTGAGGATAAACAGGCTGCTGCAAAAGAGATCGTCAGTTTACAATATACACTGGCCCGGCAACGCTGTTCCCAACCATCGTTCAGGTGCATCCTGGCGGTGAACGACAAAGAAGCAGAAAGTACGCTGCTGATAAATAAAGATGAGGACCACACTACAAACCCGAGCATTGAAAAGGTTTCCAACTGGAATCGTGATGTTATCATCACTTACATCGATAAACATATCAAAGAAAGCCAGGGAAGAATTGACGAATTAAAAAGAAAATCCCGACCGAAACTCACTGTATTCCTGTTGTACGATTTCGCGGACGAAGATTGTTCGACCAGAGATGAACTCAAAGCCGAGCTGGAGGCTGAAAATGTTGACGTTTCACCCAACGTCTTCCATAACTATACTGATATAGATTACAACATACGCAAGTATGAGGCGGAGCAGGTAAAGAACTGTGATGGTGTGGTTATTTTTTATGCCCGAGCTGATCATAACTGGTGCAAGATCCGTCAGGACTATGTTTTGAAAGAGAATGTTAGGATGCGGGGTGTATGTGTAGACGAACCTGATGTACCTACCAAGATCAAGAGGAATGTCCGGAGAACGCAGTTCGTTGTCATAAACGAAAAGAAAGAACTCCGGAAAGATGTACGGGATTTTGTTACCAGACTCCGCGAAGATCATGCATAGCGAATCATTTCAACTTGATGAATTTTACCTGGACATCCAGGGTGATGGTCACAATATAAATCCCATTTCAGAAGAAGAGATGAGGAATGTTCCCTATCCCGGACTACGACCTTACCGTACCTGTGAGTACCCCATCTTTTTTGGTCGTGATGGACAAGCCGATAAACTGATTGGAAAATTACGAAGGAAACGTTTCCTCGCAGTGCTGGGAAGTTCAGGGACCGGCAAGTCATCCCTGGTGAGAGCGGGCATGCTGGCCCAGCTTCATGGCGGATATGTGTATGATGCCGGTTTTACATGGGACATCGCCATCTGCAGGCCGGGGTCAAATCCGGTCAGAAACCTGGCCACGTCATTTGCCAGTGTAACCTGTAACAGTATCAATCCTTCGGAAGTCCTGAAAAACCTGGACAACATAGAGAGCCAACTGTTGGAAAACTCGTATGGTATTCTCGAATGGTATAAAGCCTTCCGCGAGCAACGTTCTGAAAAGAGAAACCTGCTGGTCATTGTTGATCAGTTTGAAGAATTGTTCCGGTATAAGCGGGAATCCAGTGACACGGATAAAGTCGACAAGGTCAGTGTATCCAATCATTTTGTAAGTCTTTTACTCAAAGCCGCAGCCCATCCGGAAGGGAATGTATATGTGGTCATCACCATGCGCTCCGAGTTTCTGGGGGACTGTGTTCAGTTCAGAGACCTGCCTGAATTTATCAATGAAGGACAATACCTTATACCCCGACTGGAATCGACCGAGTTAACGGAAGTGATTGAAGGTCCTATGCGTCTTATCGAAGCCAAGATTGCCCGGGTACTGGTCAACCGTCTCGTTAATGATGTTGGCGACAATATGGACCAACTCCCCATTTTACAGCATGCGCTTATGCGCACCTATGACAAATGGAAAAATGATGGCGGAGAAGGAGAAATAGCACACAAGCATTACGAATTCATTGGTGAAATGGACAAGGCGCTAGCGCAGCATGCTGATGAGTTGTACAAGAATCTGAAGAAGGGGAAGTCCGGTAAAAGTTCCGGAGATAAACATGAGCCATCAAAGAATCAGCGGATAGCCGAGATCATATTCAAATGCCTCACCGACCGGTCATCAGATGATAGGGGAATCCGGAGGCCCTGCAAGCTTGGAGCCATCTATTCGATTGCCGGGCAGGTGGGAGCCACTCACGCTGACGTAAACCAGGTTATTGATCATTTCAGAAGTGAAGTCTCTTCCTTTCTGATGCCACCCATCACGGTGCCATTAACTCCGGAGCTGGTGCTGGATATTTCCCATGAAAGCATCATGCGGAACTGGCAGCTCCTCAATGACTGGATTGATGAGGAAGTGGTGGCCGGAAAACTCTATAAAAGTCTGAATGAACGGAGGGAACTCAAGGAGCAGGGAAAATCAGACTGGATAGAGGGGGGATTGCTGTATGACATGATCAAGTGGCGGGATAATTATGTATTCAATAGCACCTGGGCATCGCGGTATCATCCGCCAAAAATAAAACACAGTGAAGATCATGATGATCTGTTCAAAAAGAATCTGGAGTTTCTGAAAAAAAGTGAAGACGAAGATATCCTCGCGGTAGAAAAAGAAGCGAAAAGAAAAGTAGAAGAAGCGGAACGGACCCAGCGGGACAAACGAAAGGCTCTGCGGTACTCCCTTGCACTGATTGTCATTGTGATCCTGACAGCGTCCACTATTGGAAGCTTCCTTCTGTATATGAAAAGTGAACGCATTTCTATGGAGAACAGAATGTTTCAGCTGGAAAAAGTGCTGTCTGAAAAAGAGTGGTACACCAGCCTGGATCCCGACATAAAGACACGGGTCAAAGAAACGCTTCTTGTGACTAAGGGGAAGGATAGTGTACAACTGATATCTGTTTTTGAAAGGGCTCATGACGCAACAAACCAGGCCAGTTTTAGTGTGGGTTATTACCTGTTCACGCAGTTGCTTGACAGTACCAATAATTTTGTAGTGGAAAGACGCTGGAAAAATTTTCTGAAAAACAAGGTCAGGTTTGAGCATAAGTTTAAAGCAAAAAAGGGAGTACGGGTGCTGCGGTTTATCGAGAATGATTCAAAATTTATTGCCGGTGCAGGAGATGGTTTCTATCAATATGACATTAAGCATCCTCACAGTAGCTGGGAGAGCATACAGCATTTTGATCCATCTGAAAATCCTATCGCCATTTCATCTGATGGCAAAATCCTGATAACCTATCATTACGACTATGACGATATTATCCTGTACAATCGTAAGAACAAAACAATTGAAAGGGAACATCAGAAAGGTAATTTAAGCAGCATGCCAATGGCTTACTTCACGCCTGATAATAGTAAGTTTGCATTCGTGGGTGACAACCGGTTAAAGATTTACGATTTACACCTTGAGGTTGTTTCTGATGAGCCGGTTCCGCAAGCCACTGTAATTACAGGAGTGTTCTTTTATCCGGATGGGAAAAAGTATTTGTTAACTACCCAGAATGGTGATGTGCTCGTAAAGTCGATTGAACGCAGTTCAAACCTGACAGCACAGAATCGTCCAAACAATGACGCCAAAGCAATAGAGTATGTAATTACAAAATCGACAACGCACCTGAAATCAGTAGCTCCCATTGAGCGTTTCGAAATGGCAGTTAATGGTACACAGCTAACTGTGAATGCGCAAAACGGACTCCAGGTGTGGCGTGATACTTTAATGATTACCGGGTTTGGGTGGCAAAAGAGCATTAGCGCTACAGCATTTTCATCGGATGGAAAATGGATACTGTCGGCCGGAGATAGTATGATCTATTACTGGAAGGTGGACAGCGAACCGGTACCAGAAGAGATGTTGAAAATGGATGTTGATAGTACTGCGATAAAAAAATACCTGTTCGACATTGCAAGCAATTATTGGGCAGAGGGCAATAACAAACTGGCCATAGAAAGGTTTGAAGAGGCGTTAAAATACGATGACGAAGATGTGACGTTGTGGCAATGGGTTGTATATAGCTATTATCAGGAAAAAAATTATGACAAAACCATGGTGAATGCTCTCAAAGCGTTGAGCATATTTCCGAAGGATGTATTTTTCTATGACTATCTGGGAGCCGTACACGAGTTTCATAAAAACTATCCGGAAGCTATCAGCTCTTATAAAAAGGCTATTAAGATTGAGCCCTACAATTACCCGTTGCAATTGTGGTTAGGTAATGCCTATCGTGAAAATAATGAATTTGACTCAGCCTTAAGTGTCCTGAAACCGTTGGTCGTCCGTGATCCCTATTATTACGAAGCATGGAACCAATTAGGATTGGTTTACCGTGACATGAAGAACTTTGAGAAGGCAATTCAAACGTATAAGAAGGTGTTAAGTATAAGTCCTGAATATGTAGATGGCTTGGTCAATATAGGAAGTGTTTATTACCAAATGGGCGATGTAAAGACAGCGATTCGCAATCTGGAGACAGCATTAGAATTGTATCCGGAAAATGCGCTTGTTTTGGATGACCTGGGATTTTACCTGATCCAGGATGGTCAATACGAAATGGCACTTTCAAAACTGGACGAGGCACTCCATGTTGATTCGCTTCGCTTTACGGCACTTGCTCACCGAGGGTTTGTCTACCTAAAGAAGAATGATCTTAAAAACGCTTATGCAGACCTTGAACGATCTCAGAAACGTTCTCCGGATTATGATAATGTATATTTTTACCTCGCATGTTATTACGCACTGAAAGGGAATAAGTCAGAATCCATTCAGTACCTGAAAACCGCTATAGAAAAAGGGTTTGAATACCCTCATTGGATCACCAAAGAACCCAGTCTCGATGCCATTCGAAAGGAACCTGAATTCATAACATTGACTCAACGATTTAAAAAGTAAACTGCTCCTTGATCGAGAGATTCAATATTCCATAATCCAAATTCCATTTAACAGTTGAAGTGTTTTTAAACTTTAGACTTTAAACCTGAAACATTAAACCGTAACAGCCACTCACAAATTAACAGATTAGGCACCCAGCTCAACCAGGCTATCAGGGCATATGCAGTGGGTTGCCCCAAGTCAAACGACCATGAACTAAGAAAAACGTAAACCCGTAGCGTGATCGCTGCCAGTGTTAACGCGAAACTGCGGAGTACCCATTGACGATGTGAAGAAATATCGCGCTCGCGGATCCTTTTATAGGCGAGCGCTGTACAGATGAACCATGCCGTGCATTGCAGCAGAAAGCTGGCCAATACCCACGGACCACGATTGATAAAGAAACTCATGATCAGTCCACCCGGTGCAGCGAAAAATAAGATCCCTCCGATATAGATCTTGCCGAAGAAGCGATGCAGTGGTCGCCAGCGTAAACCCCAGGTAGGGTGGACCTGAAAGAAGCCCACCACTAAAATGATTGCCGCGAACAGCACGTGTGCATAGTATGCTGGCAGATACCAGCCGGTGTCGATGGCAAATTTCTTCAGCCTGAGAAAGCCATACTGCGGGTCAAAGTTGATATAAGAGAGTGCATTGAAAGCCAATGGTACTGCCAGTATGAGCAGCACGATAAACCCCACTTTCTTTCCCAGCTTCATGTACGTGATCCTATACGGCTGGAGTCGATTGCATCAACGCCAGGATCTTATTCAGGAATGCCAGGTTATGACGATCGATGTCAGACATCTCCGCTTCAATCTCTTCGATCTTATCGTGATGTGGGTCATACCAGTCACCATTTTGCTGAAACTGTTCCACCCGCGACTCATCCGGGAAACGATACCCATAGACGGCTAGTATCTCATCGCGCATATAGGTAATGGTTTTTACGGACAGGAAGGTGGTCTGTTCACTTCCATCACTGGTGTAGATCACAAAGGAACCTTGCAGGTATGTACTGTCTAGTTTTACAAATTGCGTCTGCGGATACAGACGATCGGATTTTAATTGTTCGATTACATTCTTTCCGGAAATGAAAAAGTAATCGTGATGATTAAGATTGCTTTCATCGCATGTACCGTACTCATCGAACCAATAGTCGTGAGGAGTGCGTACTTCCAGCAGCATACTGTCGATGGCATGCATGCTGATCTCTTCGCCCGAAATGCTGGCCACACGCAATGTGTCGTGGTGCTGATCAACAAACACCAGTTGATTGGAGGTATAGAATTCTTCACGGCCTTCCAGGTAGCGTTCCTGTACCGTAGTAACGACAGCCATGATGTTATCCGTGATCGCCTCCAGGAAAGAGCCTGTTGTCTCTTTATAATCGGTCCAGCCATTGACCGGAACTTTGGTCGTGGAAATGCCTCCTTCGATCTCGTCAAAGATGCCGTGCTTCGACAGGTAGGAGGGCGGAACAATAATGCCGTTTCCGGTATAGTCTGAATTTGGTATCTCGCAGAAGGTCTGCTGGTCGGCCTTCAGCCTGATGTTCTGTTTCAGGAATTCAAAATCACTGATCCATTTTTCGATACGGGCAGAAGGAAATCCCGGCTGATAATTGTATTCATCATCCAGCCAGCCATAGAGTGTGTCCTGTTTTACAACAGCCCAGGCATTATCGCGTCTGCACGGAATGATGAGATCAAATTTGGGTTCGACAACAAGTCGCTTGGTCTCAATATTAAAGAATCCGACTTTCCCATCCTTTTTAACTTCGACCAGATCTGATCTTTCAAAACCAATGGCTCCGATCAGATCATACTCCATCGGAATAATAATCTCACCTTTGGCATCTACCAACCCCATGTGTGTTCCTGTATTCTGCAGATGTTTTGTGCTATAGCTTAAAAAATAGTTTTCCCAGCTACCATCTACCACATAGAAATAATTTTGTTGCCCGTACCGGGAATACCAGATCACTGAATCATATTTTTCCTGCAAGGTCCTGGCGTTTTCATAGATCCACAAACGTTCCTGCAGTGCCAGTTTCTGTTCGGCTTCCCAGGCGTTTCGGTTTTTGATATCACTGAAAACCTGGTAAAGTCCCTCACCATCAACCTGGGTAATGATGAAGCTATCCTTATCCGGGGTCAGCCACAGCACAAATGAGAACGATGCCGTATCGGTTGAACTCAGGTCCTTCAGACGAAAATTTACCGGTGTCTCTACTTTCACCAGTTCCTGTTCGAACGAGATTTGCGCGTTAGTGAAATTGGCTTCACAAACAATAAACGCATCCTTATTCTGTAAAATGTTAACGGCAGACAATACGGCTTCCCGGGTCTGCTTTACCCGAAAATGTGACAGGATCTCATCATCTGATTTTGCCAGGTCGCCCTGGAATGCGGACAGGTAAGCCCTGACTTTCTGCTCAGGATCCTCCTTTTTAAGAACGGAACATTGAATAACAGTGAGGATAAGGCAAACGGCTGGTATTAGGTATTTCATGGTCAGGTAGTTGAATTTCAAATTTCAGATTTCATATCCCAAATTCCAAATTGAAAGACAATTCGTAATTTGACGACTGAATGAAATTCGAGAAAGAAATTGCTATAGTATTACAGGCCCGCAAGCCTGAGTCAGACATGATCAATGTTATGGAAGCATTGAATTATGGACCAGAGGAGTTTCAAAGGGCGTTTGATGTGGCGCTGGAAATGGATAATCAAAGTCTGGTGAAATTAATTTACTCCAATTTCAATGCGGCTAAAGTTATTGTTGAATTTACACTCCTGGCCAAAAAGAATATCTAACCGTAACGCTAAACCTTAATCCTTGAACTCAAAAGATCCCTTGCATGGAAAGACGCTCGAAATGATCGTGACCGAGCTCGTTGAACATTTCGGGTGGGAAGATCTGGGGAGTATTATTAATATCCGTTGCTTTCAGTTTGATCCCAGTATTAAATCGAGTCTTACCTTCCTGCGTAAAACACCCTGGGCGAGGAAAAAAGTAGAGGAACTTTATATCAGTATACTGCGATAATAAATTCCAGATTCCAAATTCAAAAATCCAGATTTGTTTTCAATTTTGAATCTGGAATTTGGAATCTGAAATAGCATATGAACTACTGGCTTGTAAAATCTGAACCTTTTAAATACAGTTGGGAACAATTTATTAAAGAAGGAAAAACATTCTGGGATGGTGTACGCAACTATGCAGCACGCAACAACCTGAGAGCGATGAAAAAAGGCGACCAGGTACTATTCTATCATAGTAACGAAGGGCTGGCTATTGTAGGCATTGCTGAGGTTGTGAAAGAAGCGTATCAGGATCCGACCACCACAGATACAAATTGGGTAGTTGTGGATCTTAAACCAGTAAAGTCTTTGTCCAGGCCCGTGACGCTTGCACAGATAAAAGCGGAGTCATCCCTAAAGAATATGGATCTTGTTCGTCTTTCGCGGCTGTCTGTAGGCAGTGTGAAAGAGAAGGAGTATAAGAAAGTTCTTGCGATGGGGGAATAGGGTCTTAAATTCCAGATTCCAGATTCCAGATTTAAAATAAAGAACACTAATCTTATCTGGAACTAGGAATTTGGAATCTATCTGTTCTTTTCTACTTCTTTCAGTTTTCTTGCCATTTCTTCCTGCGTGGCCTGAAGCTCTTCATTGTTCTGACGCAATTCTTCTTCCTGAGCCCGCATTTGTTCAGAAAGGGTTCGTGTTTCTTCCAGCAGCTTGCGCGTGCTTTCAGCAGCTTTCGTCCGGGCAATCGATGCCGCGATGCTTTCAGCAGCTTTTTTCAGGAATTCAATTTCAAATGGTTTGAATTTCTGAAAGGAAGCGATCTCAACCACACCTTCTGCCTGCTCATTGTACATCAGCGGGAAGACAATGATGGCGTTTGGTGTGGCGTTTCCCAAGCCTGATGTGATCTTCACATAACCTTCCGGTACTTCGGTGAGGTAAATAAAATTCTTTTCGAGAATAGATTGTCCCAGTAATCCTTGCCCAAGTTCGATCCGTTGTTTGTGATGCTTATAGCGGTCGTATGCATAACACGCGGCCATTTCGATATAGCGATGGTCACCTTCCTGTTCCATCAGGTAGATCGCGATCTGATTGGCATTGAGATGCCGTGCGATGGCGTTCGTCAGGTGCCGGCAGAGTTCCTTGACATTATCACTATGTGAGCGGATGAGGTCGTTGATCTTTGTGATACCGGCAGACTGCCATTTCTGTTCTTTCTCGTTGGTGTCGATCTTCTTTAAGCTGTCGCGCATCTGGATCAGCGAATTACCCAGTTCGTCTTCAGGGCTTAACGCTTTGAAGTCAGCATCGAGGTTGCCGTTGCCGATATCACGGGCAAATGTGGCGTATGCGTTAACCCCATCCACGAGATTATTCAGGGAAGCCGTCATAATACCTACCTCGTTGCTATCCTTCACGTCTACTTTGTGTATTTTCTTTCCGATGGAAAGATCCTGCAGGCTGTCTTTAACCAGTATTATAGAGTTTGTGAGTGAGTTGGCCATGCGTGCTGTTGCCCAATAACCGCCACCCACCAATAATATGCTGATGCCGATGGTGATGAAGATCATGGTGCGTACGCGATCATTGATCTCTTCTTCCTTTGCTGCAATCTTATCTTCGATGTGATTGATGAACGAACCCGTACCCACCACCCAGTTGAGTGGCTCAAACCGTTTGACAAAGCTGAGCTTGGCTTCACGCTTGCCGGTGGCCGGGTTGGGCCATGTGTATTGTACATATCCGCTGCCTTTGGATTGGGCATGCTTCACCATTACCTGATAAAAATTCTCGCGCGTATCTTCTGTCGTGTTGAAGGTAGTATCATTCAGTATCTTTCCGTTCAATTGATATAGTACAGGATGCATGATCATGGTCGGATAGGGCTGATGCATGTCATTTATCCAGAAGTACCCTTGCCCGTCATTGTATTTTAATGTCTTTAAGTTTTCCAGTATGCTGTTGATAATGTCTGTTCGGGCATCATCGAGGTATATACCTGTGCCTAATACCCATCCCCAGGCTTTGACGTGATAAACAAATGAAAGCTTCTTCACTTCTTCCGTGAGGCCCTGTGCTGTGGGTTTAGGCCATACATAATTTACAAAGCCACCATTTTCATGGGCCATAGATACTTCCGTTGCCGCTTGAAAAAGATTCTGGTTCTTTCCCATGGCACAGTTGAACTTTGGATCGGTCAGGTACGTGCCATTAAGAGCAGGCACCGTGGGATGCATGATCATTTTGGGATAGGGAAGTGTAGTGTCGTTTATCCAGATATACCCGGTGCGGTTATCAAACCGCATGGATTCAATGGCAGAGCGGGCTTGTTGTTGCGCCTGGGCCAGGTTAAGTTTTCCATCCGCCACCGCCTGCATCTTTTCCTCAATAGATGCGATCGCAATATCCATAATGCTGCGGAGCCGATGGCCATAGAATTTTTCCAGGTACGCATTATCTTCAATGAGGGCATAGTTAGAGGCTATGGATTGATGCGCCATTTCCACATAGTCTTTTACGCTGGCGCGTACCCGGCTGAGTTCTTCTTCGCGGTACTCCCGGGAAGTTGCCTGGCCCTGCCTGATCATGATAAAAATGGTAAGCGCTGCCGTTATGGTGACAGCAATGATCAGAATGGAAATGGTGAGAATGGATAATTGTTTCTTAATACCAATGGTCATAGTATCGAAAGTAATTTATTTATCCGCGTGAAGGGCCATGGATGGTCATAATAAATCCCTTAGCGGATCATTCAGCGTATACAAGTGTAACAGCTTTTTGATTAAAAAGGGGAGAATACTGGCTTATTATCTTACACGGAATCTTACACTTACCGGGACATGAAATTTTAATTCATATACTAAACTCTGCGTGTTGTGTAATTACTTATGCAGAAGGTCAATATAGTTTTTCTGCGGATTGGGTTGATGCTACTTTAGTTGTAGCAACATAATCCGCATGAGATATTATCTTTTTATTTTGGTTCTAGGCATGATCTCCTGTAACCCGATTCAAAATCCACAGGAAGCGCTATTCCGCCAGGAACTTGAACAACAACTTCGCAATCAGACACAGCTACTGGTGACTGCGGAGATAGCAGATGATCTCCCTGCTTTTATCCGGTACTACGATGAACACGCGATCAGTATGCCGGAGTATCAGCTCACGCTTCACGGCCATGCGGAGATCAACCGGTTTTACAGTACCGTATTCAGGAGACAAGCCATAACGTCTTTCCAGAAAACGGCAAACGAGTTCATCCACATGGACAGTACCATCGTGGAGATCGGCACATTCAAAAAAAAGTATTCTCTTCAGTACGCTGACTCCAGTGTTACACTAACCGGCAAGTACTGGCATGTCTGGCAGATCATGCCTGATGGCAATCCTAAACTAAAAGGCGAATCCTTTGGTTATTTCCATTCTGTTGTGGATCCGGCATCATTGGTTATGGATAGTCTTCGGGAGCAACCCGATGAATGGGATCTTGAAAATCAACAAGAAACTCCTTTCGAACTGAAAGCCTACAACGCCTTGATGGAAAAAGGAGTAAGAACACGCGATGGTATACTCCGGGCCAGGTTCTTTACTACTGATGGCGTCATCTTCCCGTTTGCTGATACAACCGTAACCGGTATGGATCAGATAAAACCTTACCTGATCGCTTACTGCAGCAGGGGGAAAGTGACTATCGATTCTATTCAATGTTACACCTATGCTTTTGAGCGGCAGGGTGATTACATTCTGGAATACGATATGTTCAAGGTCAAATGGCAGATACCTGACTTCACCGGCCGAACTGAAGGAAAAGGCATCCGGATATGGAAGCGACAACCTGATCAGTCCTTGCGGTTATACCGCGAGATCGGAACTCATAATCACTTACCTTAAAAAGAATACCTATGAAATTGATCATGCTTTTATGTATGACCATCTGTGCGGTCAACATTTCACCAGGCCAGACTTCCCATCGGCCCACGGATAAAACCCTGGCACAATTAAAGACATACCGGGAGGCGTATTGTAAAACCTTCCGGGATAAAAACCCGGAGCAGCTGAACATGTATTATGCAAACAGCATCCGGCTGATGCCTGCTTTTCAAAAAACTATTATCGGCCGACAGAATGCCATAGCGTATCTCACGGCTTTTCAAAACCGCTTCACTGTGCTTGAAATAAGCCGGAATGAAATTGAAATTCTGGATTTGGGTGATCAGGTCATGGAGACCGGCACATTCACCTTGCGTATGACACAGGAAAGTAATAAGAAAGAATACCGCGTGCAGGGCAAGTACCTCGATCTCTGGAAGGAGTCAAAAGATGGTAGTCTGTTACTGATCACAGATGCCTGGAATTATGATTCATATTATGCAGACCTCCATGAGAATTTACGGTTTGATGAAATCATGTCAATCCATGCGGCCACACTGCCCAATGTTCACGTCAATTCTTCGATCCGGTTTGAACTGGCTGCACTCAACAGGCTCCTCGATGTTACAGTCACACAACATGACGGTGATACCTGGTCGCTTTATTACACGAATGATTCCATGTTGCTGACTAGCTACTTTCCGGTTCTTAAGGGAAAACGCGCTATAGACGAATACCTTCAGCGGCATGTAAAGGAGCTCCCGGTTTTCGAAGAGCTAGACATACGCAATGACCGTGTTGACAACCTGGGGATGTTTGTGGTGGAGTATGCCAGCCACATCGCCAGTTGGAAGAATGGCAGCAGCTCGGGTGTTAGTATGGGAAAGAACATCCGGGTTTGGAGAAGAGAAGCCGATCATTCTCTTAAAATTTTCAGAGCTATCGGTATGTATGACTAATAAAGTATAAATTATGCGTTCGATCACCCTATTCCGGTATTCCATGAAATACATTCTGTTCACCCTGATCTTTCTTCCTGGATTTCTGACATCCCATGCGCAGCTATCCAAAAAATATCCCGGTTATGAACAGCAGCACTTTCAATCTATGCGTTACGGTTTTTTTAAACCTGCGGGATACGATAAAAATAAATCGTACCCATTGGTGATTTATCTGCACGGAAGTCGTGATACGGTTTCACGGGATATGGTTTGGTACCAGGAGTCTGTACAAAAGCAAAACCCGGTCTTTGTAATAACACCGAAGTGTGAAAACCCCGATCAGGGTTGGGGTAATACCTGGACAGGCGGTCACACCATAGCAACTGCCAGTACATTAAAACTGATCGACTCACTTGCAACCGTATATAACATTGACCGGGACAGGCTCTATCTTTATGGAATATCCATGGGAGGTTTTGGTGTATTTTCCATTGTGGCCAAAGAGAAAGGAAAGTTTGCTGCGGCTTATGCCATCTGTGGCGGGTCTGCAGTGAATGCAGCGCCTCAGTTGATGGATACACCCCTCTGGATCTTTCACGGTGATGCCGATGATGTAGTTCCGGTTTATCTTTCCCGAGATGTCTATAAGGAGATAATCAAGCTGGGTGGAAAAAAGGTAAAGTATACAGAGTATCCGGGTGTGAAACACAATAGCTGGGAGAATGTATCACAGGAAAAGGCGTTGATCCCCTGGGTTCTGGCGCAACGGAAGGAAAAATTGAAATAACCACGGCATTCATGAACTCATCGAAGTATGCGTGGTTTTTTAAATATAAAGTCTACCATCTTCCATTCTGGTTTGCGTATCACTTTATGTGGTGGACGCTACGGTTAGGGAGTCCTGTGGTGGTACTGGAGAGTCTGGTACTTCCGCATGCCGCATTCAAATTTTTCTTCTACATGGTCTTCCAGGCACTCGGAGTCTATTTCAATCTGTATTTTCTGATGCCGCGATTCCTGGAAAAGAACCGTTATGTCTCCTATATCACACTGCTGGTACTGACTATTATTTCCACCGCTGCCCTGATCGTGAGTGGTTATTATATAGGAGCCTGGGTTTTAGAGAAGCCTTTTGCCGATCTGTATCACAGAGATCCGGCAGATTACTTTGGGCTTTTTGAAAGCGGAGCACTTCCATCAACTGCAGCAAGCATGACATTGGCCATGAGTATTAAACTAACCAAGAACTGGGTTCAGACCAGGCGCAGGGAACAATTACTGGAAAAAGAAAAGCTGGAGACCGAGTTAAAATTTCTCCGTGCCCAGTTCAACCCACATTTTCTTTTCAATACCATCAATTCCATCTTTGTCTTGATCCATAAAAATCCGCAGATGGCTTCAGAGTCGCTGGCAAAATTTTCTGAGTTGTTGCGTTACCAGCTCTATGAATGTAACGAACATTACATTCCACTTACACAGGAATTAATGTACCTTGAAAATTTTATTGAGTTGCAAAAGCTGCGACAGGATGGAAATGTACAAACCACAATACACATGGAGCGGTCGATGAACACAGATCTGGTTGTTGCCCCGTTTGTTATCATGCCCTTTGTGGAAAATGCTTTCAAACATGTGTCGCAGCATAAAAACGAAAGCAACTGGATTACCATGCGGATTCATTTTCATCAGCAACAATTGCAGTTGGAAATTTCGAACAGCACCGCACGGCAGCGTTCCCATGAAGCAGTTTCTTATCGCGGTATTGGATTGAAAAATGTTCAACGCAGGCTTGATCTGTTATATGCAGGCCAGTATGAATTGAAGATTACAGAGGATGGTACACGGTATCAGGTGAAGCTCATGCTTAACCTGTCCAGGCAACAGACAACCGAACGGCAAATTGAACAGGTCGCATAATTCCGGACAATGATGTTAACGTGTGTGATTATTGATGATGAGCCTCTGGCGCGCGAGTGCATAGCAAACTACGTAAATGAAGTTGATTTCCTGAGCCTGGCCGGAGTGGGCAACAACCCCATGGATCTGCTGCAGCTGATGGAAACCCATTCACCCGACCTGATCTTTCTCGACATTGAAATGCCGGTGATGAATGGCATCGACTTTCTGAAGAGTTCACCACGGTTGCCCATGGTGATCATCACCACGGCTTATCCCAGCTATGCACTGGAAGGTTTTCAGCTGGATGTGATGGATTATTTAGTCAAGCCCGTTGTATTCAATCGGTTCTTCATGGCTGTGAACAAAGCCAGGGATTATCATCAGTTGGTCAGTAAATCTGCAGCACCATCCAACACGGATCATTTCTTTGTGAAGTGCGGGCACAAATATGAACGGATATACTTCCATGACCTGATCTATGTTGAAGCGTTGCAGAACTATGTTACCCTGGTAACGAGCAACGGGAAATACATCACACAGCTTCCGTTAAAGAATGTCGAAGAGAATCTCAAAGGACATGGTTTTATCCGTATCCATAAGTCCTTCGTTGTATCCATTGCGAAGATCGAGGGCATTGAGAATAATGACGTTCTCATACAATCACAACGTATTCCCATCAGTCGTCATTATCGTGATGATGTTATGGACAGAGTTGTAAATCATAAACTCTGGAAGAAGTGAAATGTTAGCACGGTGGCATAAATATTGTTTTTGATCTGTTTTCACCTAACCCCACAGATCATGAAAAAACTATTACTGCTTTTAGTCCTGCCGTTGGTTTCCTCCCTTTATGCTCAGGAGATTTCAAAACGAAAAGAAGTTGGATTGACATTTAGAAGCCTTGACTATTTTGGGATTACCTTCCGAACGGGTAATAACCATGCACTCTGGAGATTCAATTCAATTGTTTTATCCGGAAACAGTGAAAAACAATCCGCTGACAGTGTTGAAAGCGAGAACAGTGGCTCAGGCTTTGAATTTTCCATCGGTAGAGAATTCCGGAAGGGCATAACGGAAAAACTTACACTTCGTTATGGTGCGGACGTATCCTTTGGATATTCGAAATCCCGGAATAAAACAGATGACAAATCTGTTGTTGATGATGATTACCTGAGTGAGCGGTATACGTATGGACCGGGCGTAAACCTGGTGATCGGATTAAATTATGCAATCAGCAAAGATTTCACAGTAGGTGCGGAAATGTTGCCTTCCTTTCAATACCGTACCGGAAAGGCGACCACAGACAGTTATTATTATCCAAATGTAGAAAGGGATATCTCAGCGTTTAGCTATGGATTGTATAATTCAGTGACGTTGTCGCTGGTGTATCAGTTTTGATTACAAACAATTTCATCTTGTATTATGTGTCGGGTACCGCCTGGCACATAATTTTTCTATTCGGGTATAAACACACCCATTATGAACATCAAGAGAATATTTGGTTCTACCTTAACTATTCTGGGCATCATCGGGCTTATTTATGGTGCCATTCTTTTCGTAAATAACACTGGAGGTGGTCGCGATCTCAGGGCGCTCGTTACCTACGGAATTCTGGGTTTTATTTTTCTCATTTCCGGGTTGGGCCTGGTGAAGACTACCAAGGATCAGTCGTAATGAATTCAGATTTCAGATTCCATATTTGAATCTGGAATCTGGGATCTATTTGTCCAATGCCATGATCTGCTGCTTGTACCTGGCTGGTAAAATAAGCGATCGTAAAATCCAGTCGAGTTTCAGGCTTCTGCTCATTTTGTAAAGTGAGATCACCGGATGCAAAAGTGAAATTCTCCGGAGGCCTAGTAACTCACGCACTCGTGATGGTACCATAAGTTTTTGCGTTTCGAGGAGAACCCGGAAACGTACAGTACCCAGGTGTTTGTAGTACTGTTGAAACAGATCATCCGTAAAATGGCTATGCTGCAGATTTTCTTTCAGATGTTCCTGCCGCATCGTGTTCCAGTGGTCAAAAGTCTGAGGCAAGCCGTTAAGTTCCATGCGATTTCCAATGCTGATGAAGACCTGGAACACTTCTTCCTTTTCCATGCGGGTCATTTTCCGGTCAAGGGTTTCAAATGAACGGATAGAATAATCGATGAGAAGAAAGAGCACATCGCGATACGCCCAGTCAGGGATAGCCACACCGCGCTTTGATTCTACATTAGCGTGTATGGATGCCATGGAATCAATAGCCCGAAGGGCCGCTTTTTTTTCGGAGAATACAATGGCTCTTGCATACGAGACCGTAGAGAATAGCCTGCCGATAGGATCGAGGGGAAGACGGCCGGTGAAATACAACCAGTCTACCGCTTTGTTAAGGGCAAACTCTGCGGATGCCCCTGCAAAGATGAACAGAATGGTATCACTCTTTCCCCAGATACGTCTCACCACCGATTGCTTGTCGACAAAATATTCCATAGGTATTCAACTGATTATACGCTCACACTTTTTTCAGCGGTGATATTTTTTTTGTCCGGTATTTTTCAACGACCAACACTACACCTATGCCAGCTACATAGGCCAGCAGATCTTCAACGGCAAATGAAGTTCCGATCACGGTTCTCGCTAAAGTCGATTTTTCCAGACCGAGTATTTCGATCATACGGAAATACTGAAGAAATTCAATGAGGAATGCGAACGTCAAAACACCCAGTGCCGTGGCAACTACCGGCAGCCTGAGAAATGTCATGCAAAAACAATAGATGAGGATCACCACAAGCACATCGCCCAGGTAGGGACGTACGAACTGGTCTTTTACATACAGCGCTATCACCACCTCCACGATGAAGATCAGTACGGCCAGAATAAAGTAGTTTTTATTAAAGATCATAGGAGATAGGAGAGACGAGTTAGGAGGAACGGGGTATAGGAACTGATCCGGTGATTTTATGCTTGGTGAATTTCAATTGAACAACAATGACAATACTTAATACAACCAGTAAGAACCAGGAAGATATTTTTCCCAGGCTTACCATTTTCCACCCTTCGTGCTGCGAAGCATATTTCCAGGCACCGAGAAACGTAGCCATATTTTCTCCGATCCAAATGAAAAATCCGATCAGTAAAAATGCCAGTACCAACGGCATCTTACGTGTAACACCATTTGCCATGTAAGTCACTTTTGTTTTCCAGAAAGCGATAATCAGCACAAGCGTAATGATCCAGCGAAAGTCATAGATGTAGTGGTGTGTAAAAAAGTTGAGGTAGATAGCGGCAGAGATCAGTCCCGCAATAATAATCCCCGGCCAGTTTTCCATGCGGAGCGAAAGCCATCGCCAGGCCTGACATACATAACTTCCTACACTGGCATACATAAAACCACTGTATAAGGGAACGCCATATACTTTTGAATAGGCAAATTCAGGATAGTACCATGAGCCTTTGGATACCTTGTAGATCTCCATGGCTAACCCCAGCAGGTGAAACAGTGTAATGACCAATACCTCGGCTCCGGTTTCCCATTTCATGAAATACATGAATGCCTGCATGCCAATACAGAGTATCAGCAGCAGGTCATACCGTGGTATTCCGGGAATAAGAATTACTTTGGATAACATGAGCATGGCAAAAATAAAAGCAGGGTAGACGCATGATAAAATGTTACGGATCCCGAAAGCCAGAAGTTCCATTCCTGCATCCCATACGATATGTGTACCGGAAGTCTTTCGTAGGGCAGACAGTATCTGTGTTATAAAAAGTGCGTTCATGTCAGGTATTTTTATTCTTCGCAGTTCAACCGATTAATCCCACAGGGTACCATCCAATCCCAAAACAATCCCGATCCATAATCCGATAATGAATATAACGACACTGAGGATCCATGCTTTGGTTTTAGTTAAACCCACGAGAAAATAAAAACGAATGAGCAGGTGGTTACACAAACCGCCCAAAGCACCGACAAACGGAACGATGAGCAGTGGCCTGATCATCCAGTACCTACTCCATGCCGGATCAGGATTAGTAGGAAAGATAAAAAATGCGATTACCCCGAAGCCGATAGCTGCTCCCACCAGCATACGCATGCCCGATGAAATACATCGCGATGATGATGGTGGATTTGTTTGTGTCATGCGTTATTGAAAGGATGTGTTTTATATTAGCCCTCTGATTTCTCCCGGTCTTGTTCAAGGGGTGCATACCGGAACAATGAACCTGCTACAGCAAACAGGGCTGCAAATAATCCGCATACACCTGCGATCTCGATCGTGGAATTGACTGAAGATTCAGGTGTGTTCATCAGTATGGAAATGATAGCAATCAATACTACCGTGAGCGCTGACACATACATGGTACGTTCCATACCTTGGGTCCGCATACGTGAGCGGATCGTGCCAGCTACTACGATGGGCACTACTATCATAAGTAATATGTTTCCCAAGTTTGGTCCACTGCCGATAAGACCAACGGCCAGATTAACCCAGATCATTAATAAAGTGGTACCGAATGCCAGTCCCACTGCAGCGCGATAAATGATATCACTGACAAAGCGTGTCACCAGGACAAAGGATAGCCCCGTTAGAAAGAGGAGTAAAGCTGCAATCAGAAAATCAAATGGACTCCAATGCACTTCATCCGTAAACTGCATGGCCAGCCAGGGTATTAGCAACAGGATTTCTGTCGATAAGGCTACGCCCAGAATAGACAGGTAAAGTTTTGTCTGCGTTTTCATGGTGATTTATAGATTTAGACAGAGGCTTCATCCTCTTCGAGGGTAAAGATATACAAAAGTACTTTGAAATTAAAAGTACTATTAGGTAAAAGAATATTTAGCGTAGCGAGGAATCTTAAAAAAAAGGAATTACCAGTTGACATTCAGCCCGAAGAGGCTAACAAAGATCAGCGAATGATTTATCTATCGTTATGAAAAACGGCCGGGTTGACTCTAATTCCAGGTCCAGGTGATCATGTTCACCTGAACCTGGACTTGGAATTTGTTAATTAGACCGGTGTCTGAATAAATAGAACACGCCTAATTGAAATCCCCGGTTAAAGGAATCCACATCATCATTATCATTGATGTTGCTTAAGCCCAGGTTATAGCGTACATCCACGCCAAAACTGGTAGCGGGATTTACATAACTGGCACCAATACCTAATCCGAGGTCAAGTGTTTCAAAACCATCCTTTACATCTTCACCATCTGCTTTGGCCCCGACAAGTATACCGGCCTGCGGACCTGCCTGTAACCGGAATCCGTTATCGAACATGTACTGAAACAGGATAGGAATGTTGATGTAATCGAGTTGGAGCTTAAGATCATCACCATACTTTGCACCTTGTGAAGAATACACTACTTCAGGTTGCAAGGCGAAGTCTTCAGCGAGGTGGATGTGCCCCAGCAATCCCAGGTGAAAAGATGTTCTGGGATCAAATGATTCATCGTTATCACCCTTGATGTTAAATACGTTTAACCCGCCTTTGATACCAATATTGACAGGTTGTGCATGCGCAGCTCCGATCATCATAAGAACTGCTATTACGGTTACCAGTGTGACTTTCATAGTTGTTGTTTTAAGTTTTAGTGGCGCCTGACATGGAATAAAACCATGTACGGGCAATTCTCCATACACGGTAAATTTTGATACCAAACATGTCTGTTTGCCTCTTTTCCGCGATGAGAACACAGTGTGGCATTTTTATCTCACAACGATTGGTGTGAGGAATATACCTTTTCCTGTCTATAATGAGTCTAGGGCCAACAATCAACAGTCAACCGTAGACTGTTGACCTTGTACTTTTTCCTATCTTGTCTCACATGAAAGTATCCTGCATATATTTTCTCTCCTTACTGCTGTGTATTTCCAATGCACCCTTTGATACCGAGAAGAACATTCATATTCTGTTTGTTGGTAACAGCCTTACATACGCCAACAACCTTCCATTGCTGGTTGAGGAGGCTGCGAAAGGACGAGGCATAAAGGTCACTACGGAAATGCTGGCTTATCCGAATTATGCGCTCGAGGATCACTGGAATGATGGCGTGCTGCAAAAAAAGATTACCGGTAAAAAGTTTCAGTATGTAATCGTACAACAAGGTCCTTCTTCGCAGGCCGATGGAAGAACAATGTTACTCGACTATGGTCAACGGATCAAAAACTTATGCGACAAGCATAATACGAAACTGGTTTTCTTCATGGTGTGGCCTTCTCGCGCTAACAGTTACACCTTCGATGGTGTGATCAGCAACTACACCGAAGCGGCTACTAAAACAGGAGCTTTGTTATGTCCGGTAGGTAAGATATGGAAAACCCATTTCGAAAAAACAAATGACTACAGCTATTATGGCCCGGATGAATTCCATCCCTCAACTGCAGGGAGTAAGGTTGCCGCGGATGCTATTGTTGAAGTGGTGAAGTATGAAGATAAGTAAGCTTGAGCCAGCTTCTACTTCTTAATAAATTTCAGCTGGATCGTTTTCTGATTAATAACCATTTGGAGAATGAACATCCCATCTGGTAAAGCCCTGATGTTAAGGGAAAATATATTGTCTGCTTCGCTTAGGGTAACAGGTATAATTTTACCACTTGCATCAATTACAAGGGTTTCACTGGGAGCAACTTGCAGACCTGAGATGTGTACGTATTCATTTGAAGGATTAGGATAGAGCATCACGGCTTTCTTCACAGATTCTCTACCCGCATCCGTAAGTATTATGGAAACAATGTTTGAATAATCTGATGAGCCCCAATTGGTTAGAGCCCTGACCCGATATTTAAGGGATTGTGGTGCCATGCCAATGATAGCCACTCCGATTGATGTTTCAGTGGTTTCGCCACTAATAAATGTATCAAAAGAATTGTCTGATACATCAATCCAATAACTTTCAGCGCCTTTAACGGGAGACCAACTGCAGATGAACCCACCATCCACGGCAATAGCGGGAGCCGCCACAGGTGCAAGCGGTATAGTCTTTACTAGGACGGTGAATGAGTATGCTGCCGTGTCAGTATTTGAATAGGGTCGAAGTCGGAATACATAATTTGTTCCGGGCTCTAAACCTGAAATCATTTTGGATGTATCCGTTAGAACCAGTGATTTGAATCCTGGTAAAAAGGTTCTGAAGTTGTCAGGTGAAACGTCCAGAATATAACCGAGCGCCCTGTAACATTTGGTCCATGTACAGGTAAATGATGTAGTGGTAATGGATGATGGATATAAAAATTCGGGATGCTTTGGTGTGTATGGGAATGTGTCGGGTAATATCGTCAGGTTAATCGCTAATGATGACAAATCATTGAGACGTACAAAAACGGGAACAGTTCCATTGGTTACAAGTTGCGGGACTGTGGTGACAAATGATGTATCTGTCTTATCAGAGATTCTGCGCTGCACGTTGTTTGGAAAGACAACCTCAAATATGTCTTGAAATGAACTTCTGATCCCTGAACCCCGAATAAAAATCTCTGTCTGCCTTCCCGCTATAACAGTATCTGGTTCGATCCGAGTGATTACCGGAATAATGTTCATGCGGGGTAGGTTAATATTATGACCAAGGGAGGGGATAACAGGAACAAATGATGAAGAGGCGCTGGATGGAACTACGAAAGTAAGGGTGGTATTCGTAACAGCGATCGGATTGATAGTTGTATTGGGGAATTTAATTGTGTAGTAATCTGAGGGGAAAGTGGCAAAACCAGATCCGGTCACAACAATGGTGTCTCCGACATGGGCATTACTTGGTTTCATGTCAAGAATGGTTTCAACAACGCGAAAGAATGGACCGTTTTCTGAAGATCTGCCGCCAGATGTTATTTTAATGGTTCCACGATAAGCGCCTGGAGGAACCTTTGTGTAGATGGTGGTTCCTGTATAACTGTCTATTTCGGCAATAGCATCTCCTCCAAATGTCACGGTAAGAGGTGGTCCAGCCTGATCAAATCCTGATCCGTGGATTACGACAGGCGTACCAATGGTTCCTGATTCCGGAGTGATTTCAGATATTATTGGTGTTGTTGGGACTACCCAAAAGTATTTACCCGATCCTTTTACTTCTGAATTATTATAAAGCAATCGTACCGGGCCTGAAGATGCACGCACTGGAACCCTTGTTTCCATACCTGTGGAATGAATGCTTGTGATCACTGCAGGTGTGCCATTAAAAGTAAGCTGATAAAGTGCTGCTTGATCCGGGTCAAAGCCACTACCGAATATAGTTATCTGTTCTCCTACGATACCGCTCTCACGGCTCAGGAATGTTATCGATGGAAGGATATGAAAATTAAATGTACTGGTCACTCTTGGTGTGTTGGTAAAAACGGTAACAGGGCCGTTGGTCGCACCAGATGGAACAATTACCTGGATTGAGGTTGGTGTGACGCTGATAGCTGATGTGTTATTCCCATTGGTAAACCAGACATGATTAAACATGGGATGTCCTGTGTCAAAGCCGGTTCCGGTTATTGTTATGGTATCGCCCAGATATCCGGTATCAGGAATGAAGGAGCCTATGGTAGGGATGATATTATAGATCAACCTGTTTGTAAACGTTGCATACTCTTCATTAACTGACACGGAAATATCACCATATATGGCCCCTATGGGTACGACTGCCAATATAGTTGTATCAGTAACAGAGAGGATTTCCGCTTGAATACTGTCATACTCAAAACCATTCGGTGGTTGTACTAACCAGCTGTTAACAAAAAAAACTCTATTGGCGGAAGAGTTTATAGCGTTAAATCCACTACCCTTTATTTTAACAGTATCTCCAACATGTGAGTTTGAAGGAGTTATTGAAACAAGTGTAGGGAGGACTGCGGAATAGAAACGGTAAGGAGTGTTAACCGAAAAAGCACTTGAGCAAAACTTTATGCTCAACATTAAAACTGTCGTAAAATGCGCAATGCGCAGAGAATTATTCATCATTTTTGCAACGAAGCCAGAATATTGGGAGAGGGCTTTAAAGAATCTCAAAGTTGAGAAAATATGACCATAAAACAAGGTTAAATTTTTAACTGTTCTTTGTAATGTGTATGTTGTACACATTTATGAAGAATCTCATCGAAATCTCATTCTTTCTCGTAAGCCTGATTATTTGCGTCAGCGGAACATTTGCTCAGAATAAAACTCGCAACAAACCTCGCATCATCATCACAGCCGATCCCGAACTGGACGATTCCAATTCCATGATCCGCTTTTTGCTGTACAGCACGGATTATAAAATAGAAGGACTCATTTATGCCAGCAGTCAGTTTCACTGGACAGGGGATGGCAAGGGCACTAAACGTGAAGTACCTAACCGCGAGTACAACCGCTTCGGATTGAAATTATGTCCCTGCGAATCGTATCGCTGGGCTAAAGGTGAGCGGTTCATCGATGATATCGTAGAAAACTATGAGAAGGTATATCCGAACCTCAAAGTTCATAACGCTTCATATCCGTCACCGCAGGAATTAAAATCAAAGATCCGTTTCGGTAACATCGAGTTTGATGGCGACTATTCAAAAGATACACCTGGATCGGACCTGATTAAATCACTCCTGCTCGATGACAACATGGAGCCGCTGTACATCACGGCATGGGGTGGACAAAGCACCATTGCGCGTGCGCTGAAATCGATTCAGGATCAGTATGAGAAAACAAGTGAATGGCAGAAGATACGTACGAAGGTTTTGAAGAAAGTGATTTTACTTCCGTCACTGGATCAGGACGATACCTATGCGAACTACATTAAACCCAACTGGCCTGAAATTGATTACCGACAGATGGGTGGCGGGCCCAACTACAGTTATGGAATACAACTCCGTGCGACACCGGAGAATCTGGTGTATACAACAGCCACCTGGATGACAGACCATGTAACCAGTCGCGGACCGCTCGGAGCGTATTACTGTGTGTGGGGCGATGGCAAACAAATGGTGAAGGGTGATATATTCGACTACTTTGGATTATCCGGGTATTCGGATGAAGAACTGAAGAAGATGGGCTACGTAGTCTGGATGCCTGTTCAGGAAAAAGGTTCATGGTTGGGTGAGGGTGATAATCCTACATTCATGAACATGCTCAACAACGGACTGCGTGCTTATGAAAAAGGTTCTTATGGTGGGTGGGGAGGAAAGCAGGTAACACCAGGGCCGGGCATGACTTTTCCGACAGAGCCGGAAACAGGGCCGCCTTTCCCGAACTTCTGGCCTGCAGCCCAGCGTGATTTTGCGGCACGCATGAAATGGTCTGTGACACCGCAGTATAAAGATGCCAATCACGAGCCTGCCGTAAGCATCAAAGGTGCTCTGAATGTTAAAGCACGTCCGGGACAAAAAATCAAACTCAAAGGAGCAGTCATTGACCCGGATGGTGATAAGGTCACGGTGAAGTGGTGGCAATTTAAAACCGGGAGCTATAGCGGAGATATCGTTTTTTCAGACCCTTTATCATTGTCCACAGAAGTAGTTGTTCCCGCAGATGCTAAACAAGGTCAAACCATTCACTGCATCCTGGAAGCAACCGATTCGGGTGAGATGCCGCTGACCCGCTATCAGCGTGTGGTGATTACCGTTAACAATTAACAATTAGCAATTAACAATTAACATGGTGCATCACGATCACAGAGAACTCCTGGGATAGCTTTGTGCATCCTTGTGTTCTTTTACGCTAGCTGAAATTGTTAATTGCTAATGGCCCACCGTGGTGGTGTTCAGGAAGGAAACCCTGACGAATTCCTGATTCCGGATTTCAGCCCCGATAGCCATCGGGACCCTAAAAGAAAGTTCAGTTTCGCGTGCAACCTTTTGACTTTTGCCGGGTATCTACTTATAAATTCCAGATTTCAGGTTTCATATTCCGGATTAAATACACGTTTACTCCGGAGTTTGTAATCGATAGGCACCGCATCTGGAATTTGAAACCTGGAATTTAAAATATGCTTCGAAACTATTTCAAGATCGCCTTCCGCAATCTCGCCCGGAACAAAGGTTACACATTCATCAACATTGCAGGTCTCGCCACCGGG
>DASXWH010000119.1:0-22268 GCA_036503775.1 Ohtaekwangia sp. | reverse complement strand
TCCCAAGTGAGAAATTCTCTTTTAGTTTCCGCTTGTTTTATTCCTTTAATCCTGGCGGCAGGATTTTCATTGATGTATTTTTCTTCATAGGCCTGCCGGAGTGCAGCTTTGACTTTGTTAAAATAGGAGTGAGCTGAGTTCTGGCTTAGCTTGGTCTTGCTTTTGGTTACCTTTTCATGTAACAGGTAATGTTTAAATTTTCCCAGCCATATTTCGTCTATGTCCTGAAAGGTCAGATCCTTATCCTTTGTGAAACTTAAAAGGTGTTTGAAAGCGCTGTCCCAGTTTCCATAGTTACCCATGCTATTAAGCCTGTCTTTAGTGAGCTGTTTAAAGTATTGTATGAAACTGTATCCCATTTTTGACTGACTCAACTTATATTTCCCTGACTGAAGCTCTAGCAGACGCTGTGCCTTGATTTGTTCTGCGAGCAGGAGGGTTTCTTTATTCTGTCGTTTGTCAGTGGAGTTTTTTGAATCCTTCACGTAGAGGTTCAAAAACTCGTAGTCGCGTTGTCCCTTCCAATAGATATCCAGATACAAACTAAAATTTCCGTTGGCCAATTCTCTTTGTCTGAGTCGTACAACTTCTTTTCTAGTATTCATAACGTTTGGGTTTATTGTGCAGCAAAAAATATTTTGATGTCTTCTTTGAGGATCACGGTTCTGGACATGACTTTTTTCTTTTTCAACTTCTTTAAGGCAATCAGACGATATAATGTTCGTCTGCTCACTTTCAATATGCAGGCGGCTTCGCTGACCTCGTAGTATTCCTGTCCAGTCGTGTTTACATGAGTAGCAGAGGAAGACGTATTTATGATCTGTATGGCGTTGTGAACTTTGAATTTGTTGTCACGCTCCAGGCTCTTGTAATGGCGGCTGTTGCATTTTTTGGAACAATAGCGTGTCACAAAAGTTTTAGCAGCGAACGGCTGTCCGCAATATTCACAGTTTTTTTGGATTGAAATATTTGAGCTCATATATTGATTTGTCAGCGAAATGCCCTTGTGTGAGTTTGTGTGTCTGTATGTGTCCCTGTGTGCCATCATCTCACTCGAAAACTGTCTGCGTGTGCCGGCGAGTGACCAGGCGTGCCTGTGTGTGCCATCATTTCTCCACGATTTCCTTCATTTTTTGTTACTTTTTGTTACTCGCGTTTCGAGTAACAAACCAACAACAACAAATACCGAAATAATCCCTTTTAAAGACAAAGAGAATCTAATCGTTATTTTTGTAACGCACTGATTAACAAATAGTTGTTTGGATTTTGTTCGGCTTGTTTGGGGTGGCTACTTGCCGATACAAAACTTCGAAAAAATGTTTGCTAAAAGATCATCACTTGATATGGTACCTGTGATTTCTCCAAGATAATGTAACGACTGCCGGATATCCATCGCCAGAAAATCTCCCGTTATGCCTGTGCTCATTCCTTCCAATACACGATCAAGTGCTTCGTAAGTCTGAAGCAGATTCTGATAGTGACGCAGGTTTGTTACCATCACATCTCCGGTCTTCACGGTCTGAACATTAAAGTAGGAGAGGATCTTATCCTTTAATTCCTGAATATGGGTTTTGTGAGAAGCTGAAATAAAGATGAAGTCGTGACTTTTCAGTTGTTCAAGGAGAACGGGATCTGCTTTGTCTATTTTATTGCCCACTTTAATGTAGGGTATTCCTAAAGCGCTAAGTATCGCTTCTTCTTTTTCGATTTCAGCGAGTGACGTGTTGGTAAGATCGAACAGGTAAATGATCAACGAAGCCTTCTTCATACGTTCGCGTGTACGCTCCACGCCAATGGCTTCGATTACATCCTGCGTTTCACGAAGACCGGCCGTATCGATGAAACGGAAATTAATTCCCCCCACGATCATTTCATCTTCAATCACATCGCGGGTGGTTCCGGCAATTTCGGAAACGATAGCTTTCTCTTCATTTAAGAGTGTGTTGAGTAATGTCGACTTTCCGGCATTGGGCTTACCGGCAATTACGGTAGGCACACCATTTTTGATCACGTTACCCTGATCAAAAGATTGGATCAGCGAGCTCAGGTAGGATTGGATCTGGAGGATCAGTTTTTTGAGATCATCGCGTCCGGCAAATTCTACATCTTCTTCTCCGAAGTCCAGCTCAAGCTCGATGAGTGAGGCAAAGTGAATGAGTTCTTCACGGAGGTTGTTGATCTCTTTTGAAAATCCGCCACGCATTTGGTTCAACGCAGCCTGTCGTGCATTATCGGTTTCTGCGTTGATAAGGTCGGCAACAGCTTCCGCTTGTGCGAGGTCAAATCTTCCGTGAAGAAAGGCACGCTTGGTAAATTCACCCGGGTCAGCAAGTCGGGCACCGTGTTTCAGCAATACTTTGATGATTTCTTTTACAATGAAAGGCGAACCGTGACAGGAGATCTCGACACTGTTCTCTTTTGTAAACGAATTTGGTTCCCTGAAAATCGAAACCAATACTTCATCAATGGCTTTACCATTATCTGCAAGTGTTCCGAAATGTAATGTATGTGAAAGTTGCTTTGTAAGATCTTTGCCGTTGAAGATCCGTTGCACAAGTTCAATACAATCTTTACCGGAAAGACGTATAACTGCGATGGCGGAAATTCCCTGGGCTGTGGCTAATGCAACGATAGTATCATTCATGGTCGTTGATCCGGATCAAATCAGCCGGTAATTTACAAGGAAGATGTTTCACTTACAGTTTTTAATCTTCGGAATAAAAGTCCGTGGGTGGGCGAGAAGATGAATGCTAATGTAAACACCACACCGCAAGCTGCAGCGATAGCTCCTGCAATAGAACCGTCCAGCCATACGGCAAAGTAATAACCTCCAATGGCAGAAATGATCCCTGCCGCGCAGGCGATAACCAACATCAGTTTAAAATTATCGGTGATGAGGTAAGCCGTGGCTGCTGGAGCAATGAGTAACGCAACTACCAATATGGCACCTACTGATTCGAATGAAGCTACCGTTGTGGCAGAAACTGCTCCCATCAGCAAGTAGTGCCACAGTGTTGTGGAGATACCGATAGCGCTGGCGTAAGCCGGATCGAATGTGGTGAGGAATAATTCCTTGTATCCGATAATAATAAAAAGAACAATGACAATTAGAATTGACCCCATAACGTATATAGCTCTGGGCCCGATGTTATCGCCACCCGGAGTGATGATGATATCCAGTGGAACGTAGGCGATTTCACCGTATAACACACAGTCCTGGTCAAGATCGACCTTTCCTGCAAATATGGAGATCAGCACTACTCCAACAGCAAATAGCCAGGTGAACGTCACACCGATTGATGCATCAGTCTGGAGTTTGGCTTTTTTATGAAAGAACTCGATCAGAAATGTTGTAAGTATTCCTATCAGTCCCGCACCTATCAGCATGGTCATTGAATCACGTGAACCGGAAATCAAAAACGCCAGTACAATTCCTGGAAGAACAGCATGAGAGATCGCATCACCGACCATAGCCATCTTTCTAAGGATAAGAAAACAACCAAGTAAGGCGCATGTGCTGGCAACCAGCGAGGCAGTTAATATGATATAAAAGTCATTCATTCAATTGTTCATTGCTAATTGATAAATCATTTTCTGTAAGGGATTTCTGATTTGTGTGGATCCTCTTTGGGAAAATTCAAGATGCGTTCGAGTTCAGCCTCAAGATCCGGTGTGAGTAAGTGTTCAATAGTATCTGCATCATCGTGTACATGGTCTGGAGCAATGTTTACATGTGTAGTCAGGTACAGCTCCCAAAGCCGGTGAATTTTCACAACACGTTGTCCCCGCGTTTTTCCTTCCTCGGTAAGGGCCCAGTGATTTGCAGTCTGTTCCACATAGCCTTGCCGCTCCAGCCGGTGAAGTACCGTGTATAACATTTCTTCGTCAAATTTTCTTCTGCGGATAATTTCTTCCGGTGTGCGTTGCACAAAGAAGTTCCGGCTTTCCTCACCGAGATTATAAAATACTTTCAATACGTTTTCATCGTTGATGGTTTTACGGATCGAGCTTTGCCGGATCATTCTGCTGATTACACCCCGCTTGGGAGCGAAGAAAAAGGAAATAAAAGCGATCATCGAAATCACAATCACAATCCACGGGCCGGTGGGCATGGCCGGAGCGATGTAGGAAATATAAGCACCACTCAATCCGCTCAGTGCACCAAAGATGCTGGCCATGAAAAGCATCACGTTGATCTTATTCGTCCAGAAGCGTGCAGCGGCTGCAGGTGTAATAAGTATGGCAGCCATGAGCACTACGCCAACAGCCTGAATGCCGATGACAACCGCTAACACAATCAGCGAGGTAAGGGTTAATTGGATCCATTTTACCGGTAACCCTATTGCCTGGGCATAATCCTTGTCGAACGCCAGTAAAGAAAATTCTTTGAAGAGTAAAAACACTGCGATCAATAAGATGACAGCAACAATACCAAACACAAGGAGATCTTCACCCACCAGGGCCGCTGCTTTTCCAAACAGAAAATGATCGAGACCGGATTGTGCGGCATTACCGGTTTTCTGAATGACGGTAAGCATAAGAATGCCAATACCAAAGAAAACCGAGAGTACTAACCCGATGGCGGTGTCTTCTTTTAATCGTGAACGTTTGGTGATGAATTCTACAGCGATCAGTGAAATCCATCCGGTGACAAATGCGCCCAGTATGAGGTAGACCGGATTCTTTGTTCCGGATAAAATAAATCCCAAACAAATACCGGGAAGAACAGCATGGGCAATAGCATCACCTACCAATGACTTTTTATGCAGGAACGTAAATGTTCCCACGATAGCTGAGCTTGCCGTGAGTAACACCGAACCAATCACCACAAACCTTACGTTGGGATCTGCAAATGAAAAGAATTCGAGGAACGTATTCATAATGCTTTCTTGGCTGACTCTTCACGATTCGGAAAGCTTTCCCTGCGAATCAGATCACCAACATCAGAAAGTAAAGTGAGCTTACCACCATAGGTCTCCTGCAGGTTCTGTTGTGTAAAGGTAGAGAGGGTAGGACCATACGCTACCAGTCGTGTATTCAGCATGATCACCCAATCAAAGTATTGCGTTACGGATTGCAGGTCATGATGAACAACGATCACCGTTTTCTTGGCTTCAGTCATGTTACGAAGCAGATCGATGATCGCTTTTTCAGTAGCGGCATCCACACCGGCAAAGGGTTCGTCCATGAAGTAGATATCCGCTTGTTGTGCTAATGCTCTGGCGAGAAAGGTACGCTGTTGCTGACCACCGGAGAGTTGTGATATCTGCCGGTTGGCGTAAGCTTCCATACCTACTTTCTTCAGGCAGTCAAGGGCTACATCACGATCTGCTTTGCGCGGTCTTTTAAATAGACCAAGCTTACCATACCGGCCCATGAGTACCACATCTAAAACGGAAGCGGGAAAATCCCAGTCTACGGATTCACGCTGCGGCACATAGCTTATTCTTTTGCGTACGTCATCCAGCGACTGATCGAAAAGTTTCACAAAGCCACTGCTTAGTGGGAGCAATCCCATGGTTGCTTTGATCAAGGTAGACTTTCCCGCTCCGTTCGGTCCGATGATCCCTACCAGCTTTCCTTGTGGAAGTTTCAGGTCTATATTCCACAATACCGGTTTGCGATCAAAGGCAACGGTCAGATCATGGATCTCCAGTGCGGGTTGGAATTGAATTTCATTGTCCATATTTATTAGGTGTTGGGGGTTAGGGCATGGGGCTTAGGTGTTTTCCGAGCCCTAAGCCCATTATTTCAACGCATCTACTATCGTCTTCACATTTGCACTCACCATTCCTATATAAGTGCCTTCGGGTGTTCCTTCAGCCCCCATTGCATCAGAGAACAAACTTCCACCAATTTTGATTTCCCATCCTTTTTGTTTGCATCCTTCCGCTACTGCTTCAATGGACTTTTGGGAAACCGAGGTTTCAACAAAAATGGCCTTGATCTTTCGTTCAATAATGAAGTTCACCAGGTCAGTAACATCTTTTACTCCGAATTCGGCAACCGTAGAAATTCCCTGAAGACCCCGTACGTGTATCCGGTAGGCATCCCCAAAATATCCAAAAGCATCATGTGCCGTAATGAGCACGCGTTGTTGTTCCGGAATTTCTGCAATCCTTTTTTTCACAGCCTCATGAAGTGAATCCAGTTGAACGATGTATGCATCGCTATTGGTGGCATACGCTTTGGCGTGGGTTGAATCCTGTTCCTGAAGTGTAGTTGAAATCGTACGCACAGCATTCTCCCAGAGCTTCACATCAAACCAGATGTGGGGATCATGTGTTCCGCCAAATCCCGGAACAGCACGAAGTAAACTATCCGGAATATCTTTGGCTACAGCCACTACCGGTTTGGAGTGTCCGAGCTTTTCCAGTACATCGCCCATTTTTCCTTCGAGGTGCAGTCCGTTATAAAACACAACGTCAGCATTTGTGAGTTTTTCCAGATCCCCCTGCGTGGCTTTGTAGAGGTGAGGATCAACCCCAGGCCCCATGAGTGCAATCACTTCGGCATGCTCACCGGCCACATGTTCGATCGCATCTTTGATCATGCCCGTGGTGGTGACGATGACCAGTTTCCCTGTTGTTTCAGTTGACTCTTTTTTAGCGCAGCCTGTGATGAAGAGCACCGCGCTGATCAGTACAACGGAAATCGTTGCGTGTAATGAAATAGTATTTGTCTTTTTATGCTGCATAATTATTCTGTTACTAATAAATTTTGCGCGGCTTCCCGCGAAATGAATACTTTCTTTTTGCCATCGATGAGCAGTTCCAGTGAACCATCGAACTCTACTTTATCCACGATGGTCAGGCTTGCCCCTATGTATACACCGATCTTGCTCAGGTATTGAAGCAATGAAGGTGAACCGTGTTTGACCGACCGTACATTGACTTTCTTCTTTCCCGTACAATCCGAAAGAGGGATCTGTCGTACTTCCAGAATCTTTCCATTCTTGTCGGGGATAGGATGGCCATGGGGATCAACCGTGGGAAACTCCAGGAAGGCATCGAGCTTCTCAATGAGCAGAGAAGATTGAATGTGCTCCAGTTGTTCTGCTACTTCGTGTACTTCATCCCAGTTGAACTGAAGTTTTTGCACCAGAAATGTTTCCCAGAGCCGGTGCTTGCGAACTACCATCAGGGCTTCGGTCTTTCCTTGTTTGGTAATCTTTACGCCATAATACTTCTCATAGGAAATGAGATTCTTGGTAGACAGCTTCTTGATCATGTCGGTCACCGAAGCCGCTTTGGTGTTCATACTGTCGGCTATCTCACTCGTCAGTACAGCTTTTAAGCCGCTGTCAGACAAGTGATAAATGGCTTTCAGGTAGTTCTCTTCCGTGTAGCTCAGCATGGTTATTCGTTATTCGACCTTACAAAAATAAAAATTTAGATAAGTCTAAAAAAATATTTAGGTAAAATTATATCCCTAGGGATTCAATAGCCTGGAACAGGCGGGGCTTTTCATCCTCCCAGAATACCTGGGTTACCGGTGAGGTATAGAATGATTTTCCGGTTATCTGATTCAGAAAATCGTTTGCGTTGAAGTTTTCAGGTTGAAAAGTGATGGCGGCATCGAAAGGTTTGCATACCGAAACCCAGGGTTCATGGTCGATCAGCAGAACCGGAAGCCGGCTGCCCAGGTATTCATACAATTTGGTAGGAACAGATCCTGATGTGGAAGGATTTGGCGGATAGGAGATTATCCCCATGTCGGCCTGACCAATGGCAGTTAAAATCTGGTGATGAGGAACAAGATGATCTCCACCAACCAGGTTAATGTGTGATTTGTTTTTAATCCGCTGCAGGATCTGATGAAGCATTTGAGGCCTTGCACAATAGCCTATGATGGTTAGTTTAACAGATGGATCAGCAGCATAAAGCTGATCAACAAGATCGAGAGCAATGAATATACCGGTCGACTCGGCAAGTGTTCCGGTAAAAATAAAGTGTATGCCGTGATTTGGAAAAGGTCTCCTGCTATGCAGGCTTCCTGTTGACGCTGACAGTTTGTTTTCAAGAACCGTATTCCGGCTGCCAATGAAATTCAACTCGTGTCTATAGCTGGCTTCCGCTAAAAAGAATTGGGAGACGAAAGGTGATGATAGTACTTCCTTAATCCTGACATAAGCCGCCAGAATGATTCGTATCAACTTCGGAAAACTATTCGTGTGCCGGATGTTCCGGTAGTAATTTTCCTGTATATCATAAATGATTTTAGCTCCCGTAAGTACCCGGTAAAGAACACCTATGCCCAACAGTTCATGCGTGGTGAGGATGACCAGTGCAGGTCTGAGTCTAAGAAGTTTTGCCAGCACCTTATATGGCATCCATAAGCGGGCTGCACTCAGCCGGTTGAAAGCGGGAAGGCTATGAAACGTAACATTCGTTTGTTCTGAAAGACATGTGCCGGGATAACCGATTGTATGAACCTCATATTTTTCTGCCAGGCTTAGCCCTAATTTCTCAAACATGCGCGTGTCATCTACCGGTTTAAGCACAGAGGCGAGGACTATTCTTCTTTTTTTTATTTCTTGCATGTTGATTTAAAACTAAGATAATGGAATTGAAACAACTCATTGAGAAAATCTGGGAAGACCGCGCCCTGCTTCAGTCATCAGAAAATCAGAACATCATCCGCTCGGTAGTGGATAAACTGGATAAGGGAGAAATCCGTGTGGCAGAACCTGTGGCGAACGGCTGGCAGGTGAATGAATGGATTAAAAAAGCGGTGATCCTCTATTTTCCGATTCAACAAATGGAGACCATTGAAGTTGGACCGTTTGAGTTTCACGACAAAATAAAATTGAAGCGTAATTATAAAGAGCTTGGTGTCAGGGTGGTGCCGCATGCCGTTGCCCGTCATGGATCCTATCTGAGCAAAGGTGTGATCATGATGCCATCGTATGTAAACATTGGTGCCTACGTTGACGAAGGAACTATGGTAGATACCTGGGCAACCGTGGGAAGTTGTGCACAGATTGGGAAGAATGTTCACCTGAGCGGGGGAGTAGGTATTGGCGGAGTGCTGGAACCGGTACAGGCAGCACCGGTAATTGTTGAAGACAACGCTTTTATTGGTTCCCGCTGTATTATTGTTGAAGGTGTTCGCGTTGGTAAAGAGGCAGTTCTGGGAGCGAACGTGGTACTGACAGCCAGCTCAAAAGTAATTGATGTGACGGGTTCAAAACCCATAGAATATAAAGGCTATGTACCGGAAAGATCAGTCGTTATTCCCGGATCTTATGCTAAAAAATTCCCTGCAGGCGATTTTCATGTGCCCTGTGCCCTGATCATTGGAACACGGAAAGAAAGCACAGATAAAAAAACATCCCTGAATGATGCGCTAAGGGAAAATAATGTTTCTGTGTAGGGTTTAACCCGTTGATGGGTACCCGGTTGGGAGTTGGCATATACTTTGAATTTCATAAATCAATTACGTGAGGATAATGTCCTTTCATTAAATTTGACGTAGTGCTGTTATGAGAAAATTGGCATTTGCTGTTTTTTGTGTACTCGGACTCAGTGGGTTTATTTCCGATTGGAATGATACGTACCCCTATGTAAGAAACGACAGCTTCTCCCGGGGCGAGGTCATTCATTTCAAAATGACCTATGGCATTTTCACCGTGGGAAAAGGCAGTGCCAAAATTGCCCCTACCTACTATAAGATCAATAACCGTGATTGCTTTAAGGTGGATGTTTTCGGTAAGACCGTTGGAATGGTGGATTGGGTGGCTGACGTAGATGACACCTGGGGAGCTTATGTAGATACCGCGGCCCTGATACCACATCAGTTCTACCGGAAAATAAGAGAAGGAAGGTATAAGAAAGATGAATGGACAAACTTCGATCAGGTGAATAAAAAGATCGAAGTTAAATCCATGAATCACAAGACTGGAAAGATGAAGGACCCGAAACGCTACGATGCTCCGTCAAACGTGCGTGATATGATCGCTGGCTTTCTGTACTTACGGGTGATGGATTTTTCAAAGATCAAGGTAGGCGATACAATACCTATCTCCGGATTTTTTGAAGACGAGTTCTATAAGCTCGGCATCATTTATAAAGGAAAAGAAGTAGTAAAACTGAAAGTGGGTAAGGTGCGTGCGCTGAAATTCCAGCCGGTAATGCCCAAGAATAAAATGTTTGATGGTGAAAATTCAGTCACCGCCTGGTTCTCAGACGACAAAAACCGGATTCCCTTAAAAATAGATGCTGAAATGTTCATTGGCAGTGCCGGAGTTGAGCTGGTCGATTATTCCGGCCTTAAAAATCCCCTGAATAAAGTCAAATGACGTTAATCGTTATCCGTTAATCGCAGGCGCGGAGTGCGGATGTGGGCCGGATAACCATTAACGGTTAACGAATTAACGCTCCGGGATGCAACCCTTTTCTTTCTACCTTGTCTGTAAGAAACGGATAATTCTCGCTTGGAGCAGGCTGTACAGAATATACATAATGAGCTGATCTCCCGTTGCAAAACGGGCGACCGGGAAGCACATTATAAATTGTATAAGCTGTATTCGAAGGCGATGTATAATGTTGGTTATCGCATTACCGGAAATCAGGATGATGCCGAAGATGTTCTTCAGGAATCGTTTATCAGTGCATTTCGCAACCTCGATAATTACCGCGGGGATGCCACTTTTGGTGCCTGGCTTAAGCGGATCGTGGTGAACAAAGCCATAAACGTTTTGAATAAAAAAAAGCACGAGTCATTGCCGGAAGATGATCGCTTTGATGTTGCTGAGGAGGAGGCACCTGCTGAGTATGGTGACGGTTTGACGGTTGAGCGGGTGAGAAGGGCTATCAGCCTGTTGCCCGATGGATATCGGTCTGTACTCTCTCTATATTTACTGGAAGGATATGATCATCAGGAAATCGCGGAGATCATGAACATCAGTGAATCCACATCGAAGTCGCAATTGAACAGAGCGAAAACAAAACTGCGGGAGTTTTTAGGTAAAACATAAGGTTATGAAAAAAGATAAACTCGAAGATTTCATCCACCAGAACCGGGAAAGTTTTGACGATCAGCAACCTTCAGACAGGGTTTGGAAGAACATCGAAGGCTCCGTCAATTTTTCAAAATCCGGTATCTGGAATTCAGTAACCCTTTGGCGCGCTGCGGCCGTGATCTTTATGGCTCTTTCAGCGTACCTGTTGATTCCGAAAGGAAGCTCTTCCGTACCTACAGAAGATATAGCGCTGAAAGAATTCAATGATGTAGAGTCTTTTTATGTGGAGCAGATATCAGCTAAGGTAGAATTGATTGATGAGTTCCAGCGAAACGAAGGGCTGAACGGATTCACGCAAGACTTTCAGCAACTGGAAGCCATGTACATGGTTCTCAAGGAAGAAATGCGGACGAGCCCCAGTCAGAAAGTAAAGGATGCCCTGGTGTTAAACCTGCTCGTTCGTATTGATCTGCTCAATCAGCAGCTGCACAAACTGGAGAAAGAATACGGCAAAGACTCAAAGTCTGCTGAACGATCCAGTTGATTGAAGTACAACAACAGGCTGTTCGTTTGAAAGAAAGCTTATGCTTGGGCTTAATGCCTTCTGCTCATTAGTACACCTCTGTACTGAGCTCAAATTGTTCTTTAGCCGAATCAAGCACCTTACCATCCTCGCACTTCAGAACACGGGCCGGGAATTTTTTGATCAGGTTATAACTGTGCGTGGCCATCAATACAGCTGTACCACTCTTGTTGATCTGTTGGAAGATCTTCATAATTCCATGCGAAACTTCCGGGTCGAGGTTCCCGGTAGGTTCATCCGCCAGAAGTATAACCGGTTCATTCAACAAGGCACGGGCAATAACCACACGTTGCTGTTCTCCGCCTGAAAGCTGATGCGGCATTTTCTTTTCGATAGAACCCAGGCCAACACTCATTAACACTTCATTGACGCGTGCTTTCATTTTGGTGCTGTCATTCCAGCCTGTGGCTTTCATAACAAACATCAGATTATCGGCTACGCTTCTGTCGTTGAAGAGTTGAAAATCCTGAAAGATGATACCCAGTTTCCTGCGGAGCATAGGTACCTGTCCCATGCGTATCCCACGGATATCAAATCCGGCAACATTGATATCGCCAAGACGAAGGGTGAGATCTGCGTAAAGTGTTTTTAACAGCGATGATTTGCCGGATCCGGTTCGGCCTACGAGGTAAACGAATTCCCCTTTTTGAATTTCGAAATTGACATTCGCCAGGATGGTATTATGGTCCTGGAAAATGCTGGCTTCTTCTACACGGACAACCGGATCAGTAGAGAACATAATAGCTCAAGGTTTAAAGTTTAAAGTTTAAAGTTTAATGCCAGACTTCAAACTTTAAACCTTAAACTTTAGACCTTAAAACTTTAAAACGTTATTCTTAACCGTTAACCTTCTTGTGATCAGCCAGGAATTTGGCCAGACCACTGTCGGTAAGCGGGTGATTCAACAAGGAAGTGATCACGTTAAGCGGACAGGTCACTACGTCAGCACCAATCTCAGCACATTGAATCAGGTGCATGGTGTGACGAACAGATGCCGCGAGAATTTCAGTATCGAAAGCGTAGTTATCATAGATCAGGCGAATCTGAGAAATCAACTCCAGACCATCCTGTGAAATATCATCCAGGCGACCTACGAAAGGAGAGAGGTAGCTTGCACCGGCTTTGGCAGCAAGAATGGCCTGGCCGGGTGAAAACACCAGTGTACAGTTTGTGCGGATACCTTCGCTGCTGAATTTTTTGATAGCCTTGATACCATCTTTAATCATCGGCACCTTAACCACGATTTTATCATCGATCTTCGCCAGTTCTTTTCCTTCTTTGATAATATTCTCGAAGTCTGTGGCAATAACTTCTGCACTTACGTTGGCATCAACAATGTTACAGATGGCTTTGTAGTGCGCTTTTACGCCTGCATCGCCTTTTATGCCTTCTTTAGCCATCAACGATGGGTTGGTGGTTACACCATCCAGAACGCCAAGGTCATAAGCTTCTTTAATTTCGTTCAGGTTTGCTGTGTCGATGAAAAATTTCATGGGATATTATTTGATAAAGTTTACAGTTTGGCACCGCGGATTATTTGTGGAAGGAGATCCCATTGAATTGCGCAGCATTTCCGATCGTTCCTGGCCACAAAAAAAATGGCAAACCGAACATCGCACCGCTACAACCGCCTACCCTTGCTACCTTCCGATCCTGGGGGAGTTCAGCAGGAGCTGGTCGTGCCGGCTTGCCGGGGGGCAAAGATAGAAGATATTTGGAATTTGGAAGAATTGATTTCAGAAAGTGTTCTGCGAACCGTTATTCGTTATCCGTTATCAGTCGCGCATAGCCGCGCGACAGAGTCCCATGCCCATGAATAACGAATAACGCCTAACGCTTCAATTTCCCCTGAGAAACACCCATCCAGTTGCATAAATGATAGAGTATTCGCGCTCCTACGTTAGCATCCCAATCCGAATTTCCCGATCCGACTTCACACAGATCAAACCCGATAATTTTTCTTCCGGATTGAACTACTTTCCGAATCAGGTAAGCTGCTTCCTGAAATTCAAGTCCGCCCGGTACAGGTGTGCCGGTGTTAGGGCATAACTTCGGATCAAGACCATCAATATCAAAGCTTATGTAAACCAGCGAAGGCAGTTTTTCAACTATTTTATCACAGATACTATCCCAGGTTTGTCCCCGGTACTGGCTGGCTTTCAGGTCCTCATCAAAGAAAATTTCAACCCGCCCCTTTGAGCGTTCAACAACTTGCAATTCTTCGGCACAAAAATCACGCACGCCAACCTGGATCAGCCGATTTACAGCCGGAAGCTTCAGGGCGTTATACATAATAGAGGCGTGTGAATAGGAGAATCCTTCATACGCTTTCCGTAGATCAGCATGCGCATCGATCTGCAGGATACCAAACCGGTCGTATTGCTGACTCAAAGCCCGGATGAAACCTAATGGTGTACTGTGATCACCTCCTAAAATACCTACCAGCTTTCCTTCTTTCAGGTATTTTTGCACGGTGGATTTTATATACACATTCAGGTTTTCGCAGGCTTCATTTATTTTAATAAGGAGTGGGTCATCCGCTACTACAGATTCTCCCGTTTCCATTCGCCTGATCTGCTGATAGGCCAGTTCACGCACGCGGTTGCTTTCCTGAAGAATATCATCCGGAACCGGAAGCATGGATACCCCCAGAGTCCAGGCATTCTCAATATCTTTTACGAATGAATCAATTTGTGAAGAAGCTTTTAAAATGGCAGCAGGACCCTGTGCTGTTCCCGTGTGATAGGAAACTGTTACTTCCCAGGGTACGGGAATGATAATGACTTCTGCCGTTTCAGGCGTGAACGGAAATCCGAATAAATTTCCACTGATACCCGGACCATTGGGGTCAAACTGTTCTGTTAATTCCATCTTACTCATCAGGCAATCGTTGCCCACTTAGTTTGAATCCAGCATGGCCGGTGTTATGTATTGGATAAGTTCACCGCTTCCCTGATTTACATCTTTCCATGACTTGAGATCAAACTTGATGATAGCCAATCCTGCGGGTGTCATATCACCAACTTCTGCCCGTGTTAAATATTCCGCGAGATATGAAATCGCGGGATTATGCGCAACGCACATCACATGTTGATAATGATCTTCCAGTTGCGTGATAAACTGAAAGAATGTTCGCGTGGAAGCGTCATACAATTCTTCGTGTGTGATGATTTTATCCGGATCGAATTTCAAGGTGTCACCAATAAGGCCAGCCGTTACTTTTGCACGCTCCGCAACGCTGGTGAGGATGCAATTCAGCGAAGTATTTTGTTTAAACAAGTATGTTCCGATAACCAATGCCTCCTTCACACCAACCGGTGTCAATTCTCTCGTGATATCCTGCTGACCCATTTGTTTATCAGCACTTTGTGCGTGTCGAAGTAAGTAGAGGTAACGAATCATGGAGGGTAGTTTTTTGGTCTTGTGCCCGGGTTGCTAAACGTCAATATTAGCAAGTCAAATTTGATTTTTTAAAAATTTCCAGATATTTGAACCGATTGTAACGTTTACCGACATGTCAAAAAACCTCGTAATTGTTGAGTCGCCAGCCAAAGCGAAAACCATTGAAGGCTACCTGGGAAAGGATTTTAAGGTGGCTTCCAGCATGGGTCATATTCGCGATTTACCCAAAGGCGGTGATGCTATTGACATCGAAAACGGGTTCGAACCAACGTATGAAATCAGCCCTGACAAGAAAGACGTCATTCAAAAACTAAAAAAACTTGCTGAGGATGCCGAGATGGTTTACCTCGCAAGCGATGAAGACCGTGAGGGAGAAGCTATATCATGGCACTTAAAGGAAGCACTGGATCTCAATGACCGGAAAACACGAAGGATAGTATTTACAGAGATCACTAAAAATGCCATCCTGAATGCGATCAAGACACCACGTGGAATTGATATCGATCTGGTTAATGCACAACAGGCCAGACGTGTACTCGACCGGCTCGTAGGATATGAACTTTCACCGATCCTCTGGAAAAAAATCAAGACCGGCTTATCAGCAGGACGTGTGCAGAGCGTTGCTGTGCGATTAATTGTTGAACGTGAGCGCGAGATCAACGAGTTCACTACCAAATCGGCATTTAAGGTCAATGCGATCTTTGATCTGGGAAAAGGTAAAAACCTGGTAGCGGAGCTTTCAGATCGGTTTGATACAGAAAAGGAAGCGATGGAATTTCTCGAATCCTGTAAAGGTGCAAAGTTTACTATCGCTGATTTGCAAACCAAACCTTCCAAACGTTCTCCGGCACCTCCGTTCACCACGTCTACACTTCAGCAGGAAGCGGCACGCAAACTTGGTTTCTCAGTTATTCAAACCATGACAGTTGCCCAGAAGTTATATGAAGCCGGTAAGATCAGTTACATGCGTACGGATTCCGTGAACCTTTCTGATGAGGCCAGAACCGGAGCGATGCGGCAGGTTGAATCGGCATTCGGAAAAGAATTTGCACAGGCACGTCACTATAAAACGAAATCAGCATCAGCACAGGAAGCACACGAGGCTATCCGGCCAACGGACTTCTCTACCATGAGCACAGGCATGGATCGGAATGCTGATCGCTTGTATGAACTCATCTGGAAACGGGCTATTGCTTCGCAGATGGCAGACGCTGAACTGGAAAAAACCACAGCAACCATAAGTATTTCAACCAATCCCAGGAAGCTGATTGCTACCGGAGAGGTAGTGAAGTTCGAAGGTTTTCTGAAAGTATACATGGAGTCTGGTGATGATGACGATGAAGAAGAAAACAGCAGAGTGCTTCCCCCGCTCACCATCGGACAAAACCTGGCGTTGGATGAGTTGCTTGCCAAGCAGGTATTCACGCGCCACCCACCCCGATATACCGAAGCCAGCCTGGTGAAGAAACTGGAAGAGCTTGGCATCGGCAGACCTTCTACCTATGCGCCTACCATCACTACGGTACAGAAACGTGGCTATGTCGTAAAAGAAATACGCGAAGGTGTTGAACGTAAATACACCGTTCTTTCCCTGAAGCAGGATGCCATAAATAAAATTGAAGAGACGGAGATCACGGGTGCAGAAAAGAATAAGTTGTTCCCGACCAATACGGCCATGATCGTGACCGATTTTCTGGTGGAGCATTTTCCGGATGTAACCGACTTTTCGTTCACTTCCGAAATTGAACAGGAGTTCGATGAGATTGCCAATGGCAAACTCGACTGGAAGAAGATGATCGACAACTTCTACAGACCTTTTCACAAGAAGGTATCGAAAACCGAAAAGGTTGAACGTTCATCCGTAGGCAAGAGCCGCGAACTGGGTGTTGATCCGAAGACCGGAAAAAATGTTTACGCGAAGCTCGGTAAGTTTGGCGCCTATGTTCAGATCGGGGAGAATCCCGATGACAACGGTGGTGAGAAACCAAAGTTCGCGAGCCTGCGCAATGGACAGTTCATTGAGAATGTAACACTTGAAGATGCGATGGAGCTCTTCAAGATGCCGCGGGATATGGGCGCATTTGAAGAGAAGCCAGTAGTGGTGAACATCGGCCGCTTTGGCCCGTATGTGCTGCACGATAAAAAATTTGTTTCCATTCCCAAGGACATTGATCCGTACACGATCGAGTTACCCAAAGCGATCGAACTGATTGAGAATAAACGAATAGCCGATGCAAATCGCCTGATCAAAAGCTTTGATGAAAATCCGGATATTCAGATTCTGAATGGTCGATTCGGACCATACATAAAGGCCGGTAAGAAGAATGTGAAGATTCCAAAAGGTAAAGAACCCAAAGATCTTACCCTGGAAGAATGTGTTACACTGGCTGCCAATGCTCCGGAAAAGAAAGGCCGCTGGGGAAGATTCGCCAAGAAGGCGGAGGAACCGACAGCACCAGTGAAAGCGGAAAAGAAAGCCGCACCGACAAAAGCAGCCAAGACAAAAACGCCAGCGAAGAAAGCAGCCGCGCCTAAAAAAGCGGTAGCGAAAAAAGCAGCTGCGCCCAAAAAGGCTGTAACGAAAAAAGCAGCTCCTAAAAAAGCTGTCAAGTCAAAGAAGCGATAACGTAGTCAGCAGTCATTGGTCAATAGTCATTGAGCGTGACGGATATGAAAAAGAAACTGGTAGTCCTTACCGGAGCAGGTATCAGTGCCGAAAGTGGTATTCCAACCTTTCGTGATTCCAATGGCTTGTGGGAAGGTCACCGTGTTGAAGATGTTGCTTCTCCGGAAGGCTGGGATAGAAACCCTGAAGTCGTTCTGGACTTTTATAATCAACGCAGAAAGAAAGCCCGGGAAGTTAAACCCAATCGTGGTCATGAAATACTGGCCGAACTGGAAGAACACTTTGACGTGATCATCATCACACAGAATGTCGATGATCTTCACGAACGGGCGGGTTCCCGGAACATCATTCACCTACACGGGAGTTTGTTTGAATCACGAAGCACAAAAAATGAACAGCTTGTCTATCCGATCACAGGTTGGGAGTTGAACATGGGTGATACCTGTGAACTGGGTTCTCAGTTACGTCCTAACATTGTATGGTTCGGTGAAATGGTTCCGCTGATTGAAGTAGCGGCCTATCATGCGCAGCAAGCTGACATCTTTCTGGTAGTGGGAACATCTATGGTCGTTTATCCGGCTGCCGGACTTATCGATTATGTTCCGCATGAGGCGCTGAAGTATGTTGTCGATCCGAAACTTCCGGAGATGACACACATACCGTATCTCAGATCCATTCAGGATAAAGCCAGCACGGGAATGGAAAAGGTGAAAAAGGAGCTGTTGGAATTCATTCACTAATGTACTTACTTCTCACCCTGAAGAAATTTCAGAAACTTTGTGGTGTCATAATTCGCGGCACCCACTTTCTTCGATAATATCTTTCCATCAGCACTCACCACGAAAGTAGTAGGTATTGTATTAACCTGTAATACCTCAGGCAGGTAATCACCGGCTCTGTACACGGGGAATGTATACTTCTTCTCTTCTACAAACTTCGAGATTTTACTGCTGTTCTCGCGGACATCAATCGAGAGCATCACAAAAACAACTTTACTGGTATCTACCTTGGTATACAATTCCTGAATGGAAGGCATCTCCACACGGCATGGTCCGCACCAGGTAGCCCAGAGATTCAGAAAAATGGTCTTGCCTTTAAAGGTTTTGAAATCTATCGTATTTCCTTCGAGATCAAACACCGAAAAATTATAATCGAATTCCTTATCCTTCAGCGCCAGGCTCGTGTCGGCAGAAGCGTTCATGATCCCCGTTTGCATAATGGCCGAAGTGGTCAGGTAGGATATGCCGGAAAGCGCGCCGGTCCATTTGAGGATCAGTACGATGGCTAAGGCGGATAGTAGCGGTTTCAGGGTTCTTACAGCCTTGCTTTGCATGAAGGTATTAAAGCCATTTTTGATCATATAAAACGGATTTTGGCCGGATGATTTTGGCCTGTTAATTGGATAGTTGGTTGTTCAGATGTCACTATTTATATTAATTTCGAAGGTTCAATAACTGTGCTACAATGACAAAAGCCGCTTTAATCAAGTTCATTGTACTGTTTCTTTTTGCTACCACGGTCTATGGTCAGAAAGTAAAGTACAAAGATATTTTCGGGCTTCTAAACACCAAGCAATACGAGGCTGCCGAGCCCTTTTTAAAAAAATACCTGAAAGAAAATGATGATAACCCCAATGCCTTTTTATTCATGGGGATTACGTTTCAGGAAAAGGCAGCCAAAGAGGATATTCTGCGCAGAACCGCACGCACCATATCCTTCATGGATTCCGCCATTTATTTCTACGATAAAGCTTACAAAACCATTACCGAAAAAGAGATAAAACGGAATGACGAGTATTACCAGGCTTACAGCCGAAGGGATCTGCGCACCGGGGATTTTGGTGTTAAATTATCAGACATCCAGTTTGATCTCGAGAAGCGAATGGAAGGTTTGCGCGAGCGGATAGATCGCGTAAAAATGGTTAAGCATTATTTTACACTGGCCGACACTTTATATAAACGTTCTGCGATTTTATATAAGTCCCTGCAGGATTCATTCCCCAGCGAGAAAGCACTCTTCCTCAGGGCCAATGAAAACACAACTAAAAAACTCGCTGCGCTTACTCAGCGTTTTGATTCCTGTACAAAAGCATTTGATCATTATAAAGCAAGCCTCACTACGGTAGGTAAAACCGGATACAATCAGGCCCTGACGTTGAAGGAGATACAGGACTTCAAAACTGAGGGTACAAGCCCTGCTGATTTTTACCAGGATGATTTAAAGATCTGGGATTACAAACGATTTGCAGATAAATCACGACAGACCATTGAGAAAGAAATCTTTCCGATGCGGGAACACCTGGTATCGTATGATATTGAGATCAATAAATTACGGGAGAAACTTAACCAGGATTCTGTGTCCGTCAGAAATGACCTGACCAAGCTTATCGACAAGTTGCTCATGGAGCAATTGAAGAAGTTTGATTCAGAGCCTTTACCGATGGAGGTGTTCACGCTCAAGATTGCTGATCTCGAATACCGTTCGGTAGCACTGGAAGGGAAGAAGATAAATGACTCCACGGATATTCATGCCGGTCTGGCCCAGGTAAAACAACAGGAATATTTCATCAAGCGCCTGGATAGTATTTCATCCAAAATGCTGGCTGAAGACATTGAAAGAAAAGCAGAAGATTACCAGCACTTTATTACCAATACCTATAGCAACACGATCGTACTGAAGAGTTATGTGAAAGCGTTGAAGGAATTTGCCGAGCGTCAGCAAAGAGATATCACCGCACAGCTGGCCGCGCGCGAGCGGGCACTGCAATGGTTGTCCATTCCTCCGGACTCAGTACCGCTTAATGTTGCTGAAACGTCATCACGTTTTAAACCACTGCTGGTCACTCCGGAAAAATTCACCACGGGGTTGGCATATACGGATTCGTTGAGTGCTTCCGGATATTTCTATACCATTACACCTTCACGTTCCCCGGATGTGAAGGTCAGCTTCGATGTAGACAAGGCCAGTTTTAAGCAAGCACGGTTGCCTTACTCAAAGTCAATCGTATTTTCAGACGCGGCTGGCCAGATATTCTATGTATTGATTTATTCAGAAAGAGCCGGCAAGGATGCCAAGTATCCGGCAACGGTGGCCAAGATCTACCGGTCGGATGGGTTGGCCTGGAACGTAAACTATGGATTATCGTTTGTTCCCAAAGAACTTTCCTTTAAACAGGATACCGGTGAGCTGCTCATTAAAGCAGATGCCATGCAGACCGTAATCGACAAGAACGGGAAACTTCTCCGGTAGTGTTTTAAGTTATGGGGTACGTTGTTTCAAATAACTTGTAGCAGCGATCATAACTTTGACGATTTAATTTTCAGGTGTAAGCGATTCGGGTTAAATTAGAAATCGAAAGCAGAGGGTGATATGGACGAATTCAGAAAACTTACAACGCAGGAAAAAGCGCTTCGGATCAACCTGAGCAAAGCCATCTACGGTTCATTTGCCGAGATTGGTGCGGGCCAGGAGGTTGCTGCGAATTTCTTTAAAGTTGGAGGTGCTTCCGGTACGGTCGCTAAAACCATGTCTGCTTATGATATGAAATTCTCCGATGCCATCTACGGTGTGGGAGATCGTTATGTCAGTGAAAACCGACTCATGCGGATGCTCGAACACGAGTATGTCCTTCTTCCGGAAAGGCTTCCGCACCGCATAGAAACAACACGCTTTTTTACGTTTGCTGATACCGTGGAGGTGCTGAACTATGAGCGCACCAATCAGGGGCATGGTTGGATCGGCCTGCGCTTCCAGCTCCGTCCGCAAAGTGAACCCAATGATTGTGTTATTCACGTGAAGATGCATGACAATGATCCGCTGCAGCAACAATATGCACTGGGCGTTGTGGGGGTCAACATGCTGTACTCGTGTATGTTCCTTACCGATCCGGAAGAGATGCTCAATTCCCTGGTGGATGGTTTGACACCCCGGAGAGTTGAGATTGATATGTACCGGTTGACAGGCCCCGACTTCAAACATGTCGATAACCGGTTGATGGCCCTGAAGCTCGTAAAAAACGGCTTGACAAAAGCAGCACTTTTTGGTCCGAGCGGAAACGTTATGCAGCCTTCGGATGAATTGTATAAACGAAACGTATTGGTGCTGCGCGGAAGATTCCGTCCACCGACACATGTCAACGTGGATATGCTGCTTACCTCCAGAAGGCACTTCAAGCATGAACCCGATGTTGATCGTTCCAAGATCGTATTGCTTTCTGAATTGACACTGAATGATCTTAGTCCCGATGGAAAAATAGATGAGCGTGATTTCCTGTACCGCGCTGACATTCTCTGTTCCCTGGGGCAGAATGTTTTGATATCCAACTACTTTGAGTACTATCGCCTGGTAGATTATCTCTCCAAGATTACGAAGGGAAAGAAGATCGGTATCACCATGGGGATCTATGCTCTACAAAAAGTATTTGATGAGAAGACCTATGAAAATACACGTGGTGGTATCCTCGAGTGCTTTGCTTCTTTGTTCGGCAGTAATGTTAAACTTTATATTTATCCGGCCTGGCGAAAAGATTCAGGCAAGCTGTTTACCTTAAAAGATTTTGAACAGGAACTCCCGCCAAACCTCAAAAGCCTGTTCCGCTATTTGATGGAGAACAATAAAATGGAAGACGTGAATGATGCCGATGTTGATAACCTTCACATCGTGTCTGACAATGTTCTGGCCATGATCCGTAAGAA
>DASXWH010000118.1:0-7171 GCA_036503775.1 Ohtaekwangia sp. | reverse complement strand
GTACGTTTCTTACGCAAACCGATGGGAGTATATTCCGCTAACCGGATCTTGTATAAGCCCGGTGTTAATTCGTCAAGTTTCATGATGAATCAAAGATAAAGAAACAAGGCGAACAGCATAAGGTGCTCTTCCCTGACCGGGATGGTTTACGGTTTAGTGATTTAGATGCGATTTAGCCTGGTATGATGTCTTCACTAAAGAACAGACTTTTTATGAAGGATAGTAGCCGGAGCAACTCCAAAACCGAACGGCAGGATCACGTTGGTCGACTGACTGATAGCGATCCTGATCAACGCCATATGGTGGATAGTATGTTCCAGATTATAAACGATCTCCCGATAATAACTGCTTTTAACGGTAGCCTGTTCTGTCGTGTCGCTGGAGTAGGAGCCGGTCAGCCAAACATCTTTGTCTTCAGATAAAGGATTGCCGGCTATCGCAGACAACTCCCGGGTAGCGGATTCACGATCCGTTTCCAGAAGCATGTTCCGCGTTCGCTTATCATAGTTGATGATTGCTGCTTCGTAGCTGCTGTTCAGCGCCTGGAAAAATTCGATTACATGCCGGGTATGCTGACCGATCGAAGCATTGTTCAAAATGGCCAGTGGTCTTTTGTATTCTTCCTGAGATAGCGCTGACAACACCTCATGAAGTTGCATCAGGGTGGATCGCACAGATTGGGCAATAAGCATAACAGTGTTATCGGGTAAATAGAGATTTGAGAATATGTGTGATCTTTTGCCGCTCCAGGAGCAAAAGGATGAAGCAGCTTGTCAGCGTTATCAGCGCGTAGATGAAAAGTTGTCCGCCATCATCCGCCACCTCAATGCCCAGGGTAGCCAGGTGAAAGAAGAGGGCTCCGCTCATTAAGCCGATCCCGAGGAAAGAGCCTATCCAGGTGGTTCGGGGAACCAATAATAATACGGATGCGATCAGTTCAACGACCCCGGTACCGATCCGGCCCCAGGGTTCCATACCCAGTGCAGAGAAAATGTAAATGGATTCTTCCGCTCCGGAGAATTTAAAGAACAGGGTCTGGATCATAATGAATGCCGCGACCAGACGAAGCAGCCAGGAGAAAAACGTTGAGGTGGTCATTATCTTTTTTTAATAAAGACGGCAAGGTGGTTGGTTCCTTACAGGTCCGGTAACAAAAAGCTATTCTTTCTGATCTTTCAGTACGCTTTGAATGATCTTATCCTTTTCATCTTCACTTAACGGAAGCACGTGCTGCTGTCTTTTTTTCAGCGCCCGGTTGATCAGAGCATTCTGTGCGGCAAAGATCCGGCACAGGCTGCAGGTGGCGAGATGTCTCCATAGGCTGAGTCGTTGAAGGAGAGAAAGTTTTCCTTCTTCTTTTTTCAGGATGTAATCAACCGCTTCCTTACACGATATAGGCTTCATAAATTCCGGATCAAAAACCAGTTCTTTTCAAGACATGCGCGGAGCTGTACTTTGGCACGATGCAGGATCGTCCAGTAGTTGTTAGGCGTGAGGGAAAGCTGCAGGCAGATGTCATCACTTTCCAGATCATCCATGTACTTCATGAAGAATACAGTCTTCTGGATCGTATTCAGTTTGCCGGAACAACTTTCAAAGATCGTATGAAAGTCGTGATGATCCTGCGACTCTGCCGGATCTATTGTCAGCGCCTTCGGGTAGAATGGCTTTGCCCAGTGACCTGCATCATCGAACTGTGTGTTGTGCTGGGAAAGCAAAATATTCACACGACCCTGTGTCTTCCTGTAGTAGTCTGTGATCTTGTTTTTAAGAATCACAAAGAGCCAGTTCTTAACCGATGCCCGGCCTTCGAATCTGTCCATACTCTTCCACGCAGAAAGGAATGTATCCTGTACCAGGTCCCTGGCGTGTTCGTGATCAAAACCCCGCAACACAGCATGACTGAAAAGCAGATCAGCGTATTCCCGGACCCAGTCCTTGAACTGTTCTTCTTTTTTGGTTTCAGTGGTGTTGGAATTCATCAGGTGCGGTTGTGCAGCTGTAATTAAGATACTGAATGAAGTTGTGGAACGCAAACCTAGGGTTTGATAAGCTTATTCCAGTTCTTATCTGCACTTGTCTTGAGCTCAGCTTCATTCGCATTCCAGGTATTGAGTGTGTTAGTGAAGAACCGGTTATAAAAAAGATAGAGTTTACCATCCACTATTTTGAAGGTCTCCGGATCAACTTCTACTTTTTCACCCTCGGCTCCCATGGCGTAAGCGCACCAGCCTCCATATTGGGGTTTGTATAAAAGTGGTGAACTGACAAAGAGGTCCTTGTTTACTTGTGTTGAAAACTGATAGGTTACTCCATCCACTGTAGCAGTTATGGATGATTTTCCTTTGACCGCTTTATGCTGTTTGAAATAGGCGACAGGATCATAACCGTTCAGCGCAAGGTTGTCTTCATCCAGGTTTAGGTGTTTTGATGGTACCGTTTGTGCGTACGATACGGCTGTAAAGGTGATCAGCAAAACCAGGAGCGGGGCAGTCATTTTCATGCTTTTTGACGTATAGACGCAGCATACACCGGATCCTTTCAACAGGTATGAAAATTTTTTATATGATCAAAACAGTGTATGAACCGTCAAGGAACGATCAGCTGTTCTTGTATTTGGTGATATCCAGGGCAACGCCCATATAATTTCCGTTGGGCAGCATGGAGTTAACCCAGTTGAACCAGAGTTTTTTTCCGTCTTTGGTCACGAGGCTGGTTTCCATTGACAGGATATCTTCAGGAATAATATTAGGAAGGGCTAAGATCTGATCGCGGCTGATCCAGCCATCGCGCAGGTTCTTTGAACTCCACCAGCCATCTTTCATCAGTTCATCCGGTGAATAGCCCAGCAGTGATTTTACGGAAGGGCTGACAAAAACAATTTGCCCGGATTTGTTGGCCACGATGGAGAGTACATTGAGTTTTTCAAGATTGGAATAGGAATTTTTTACATCAGAAATTAGCTTCAGACGAATGGTCATGACTATACCGAATACACCCATCGCGATCAATATATTCAGGAAGCCGATGTGGTTTATGTTCTCCGGTCCTATACTGGAATACGCACCTACACACGTCAGTACCGTGATAACACATTGCACCCCGTAGTAGAACAGGCTGTTGATGATCACAGAGCTCGCACCGTACACCAGGATCAGGATGATCACGGTATTGGGATCAAACCGGTTGATGGTGACAAACGCAATGACGTACAGGAGGGTAGCCAGGTATAAAAAGAGAGCGAAGTAAGGAACGATGATCCTTCGTTTGAACCGGAAGAGCGTGGAAATAAACAGCAACACTCCGAGGCTGATAATCGTCCAGCGTATGGTATCAAGGTCCTGTAGTTCCGGAAGGAAATGATCATACAATACCTTGGTGACAGCGGATGTCACGGTAAATAATGCAATGACCAACCGGAAGGAGCCGATCGATTGGCGCAACAATACCTTCGTGACAAAGGGATTTCCCGGTTCCTGATTCATAGGTTTAGGATTAAAGGCAACCTATAACATTACTAAGAGTTTTGACAATTAAAAAATGAAAATGACACCAATTCTTACCTGACAGGAATTGTTCATGGCGAATTGTAACCCTTTAATTGTCATGGGGAGTTCGTGCCCCAGCGGCCTTTTGTCTGGAGGGCTGTGATAGCAATCAGCGCACTGATCTTTACAAGATGGATTGGTTCTTCGTTACCGGCTTGGATGCTTCACTTGATTTGTTGTCGGCCAGGTTAAGCTTTTTGTATCGGTCGACATCAGCCGGATCTCCGAAAATATAGAATAATGCCTCTCTTAAATTTTTAGCGCTCTTTACATCTCTAATGATATCGGAGTACTCATGAAAGTTGATATGGATCGGGTCGTGTTTATGGTCAATGTTGTGGGTAAGCCCATAGACTATTTTTCCTTCTTCGCGCACGTATGTCCCGAATATTCTGTCCCAGATAATGAACGTAGCACCGTAGTTCTTATTGATGTATTTTTCCTCTGATCCGTGGTGCACTCTGTGATTTGATGGTGTGGCAAAGATGTACTCGACCACGGGATGAAGTTTACGGATATACTCCGTGTGAACCCAGAATTGAAAAAGTACAGCTACCTGATTCGTGGTCAGGATCACGATGGGGTGGAAACCCAGGAAGCCTACCGGTAAAAAGAAAATTATTTTTATATACTGCACCCAGCTAAGCCGGAAGGAAACCGTCAGGTTGTAGTGTTCACCGGAGTGGTGAGCCACGTGTGTCGCCCAGAAAAAGCGTGTTTTATGTGAAACATGATGTGCCCAGTAACTGCACAGATCAAAAATAATGTAGCACACTACGAAACTCCACCAGCTGAACGGAAGGCGCCAGGGAACCCAGTTGTAGATAATAATAAATAGATACAGGAATCCCGTTTTAAGGAGAAGCCCGATCGCGACATTGCCTAAGCCCACGAGCGTTGATCCGATCGTCTCTTTGTTGTCATAGTACTGTTTGTTTTGCCGCTTCGCGATAATGTATTCAATGATCACGAAGAAGAACATCGCGGGCGCTGCCCAGACTATTAAATTTGGTGTTACTTTTTCGATGGCGTCAACAGCATCCAAGGATATTTTTTCAGCGCTAAGATTGAATTCTGGCATCTTTACTATAATTGAGATAAAAATAGTTGCGTTGGCTTAGACCCGGCCAAACGCATGATTTCTTTTACAGGGTGAAACGGCCTGAGGGTTAGATTTTCCTTTCTTAAGGATGTTAAACGTGTGATCAGGAGTTTCAGGATCAATGGGTTTACGAGCGAATATAAAGAATAATAATCAGTATCGGATCATTTGTAAGCAACAGATCAATGTAATGCATTGATCCCTTCGACTGATACCCAATTACTATCTCCTGGATGGTGTAAAACCGGTATTACAATCCAGACCTGCAGACCAACAGAATCACGGGTTGCTTGTTAAGTGTGTAACTCAACGTTTTGAAAGTGTCCCTTCCGTTTTCAGAAGGTGACAGGCAGGTCACCACCATTTAAACAGGTGGTATGTTGTTATTAAAGTGATCTGATTTATTCCAGTTCTTCGCAGTAAAATTGATGAAAAGTTAATACCCCTTTTATTCTCAGAACGATATTTTCTTCACTGTCAATACGCAAGATCCTGTCGCAGTCACTCAGGTCAAAATTCCACTTTTCATGGGGTAGGATTTTGTTCATGTCCGGTTTGAGTTTCCTCACCTGACTTTTATTCGTAACCGAAGTTTTGAAAACGTAGATCATTACCTGGATACGGTTGCCAACAGATTTCTCAGGTTTTCGAATGTTGCTGCCATTCCCATCCTGAAGCCTTCAAGCAGTGATTCCATCCGATCAAGCGATTCGTTGTAGATGCTGATGCTGACTTTTGTCATTCCGTCCCCTTCGCTGAAAGTCAAATCCCAGTCAGAACCTGTTGGTTCAGGATTTTCATCTTTGTCGGAAAACACATTAAACATTTTGAAATTCGTTTTTGGCGTGATCGAAGTGTATCGCTGGATTGCCCAACGCTCTTGCTGTCCATCGGGGCTTACCATCGCGTAAAATCTTCGCCCGCCCACTTTAAAATCCATGAATTTCGTTTTTGATATCCACGGTTTTGGCGCATACCACTGATCCAGAAGCTCGGGTTTTGTAAATGCATCCCACACGAGTGATTGCTCAGCATCAAACTCCATGGTTATGTTGACAGTCTTTGCTGGCTTGTCAACCATAAAATCAAATAGGGTAGTGTCTTTCATTTTTTTTGTTTTTTCAGGGTGGATAATACTTTGTCGAGTTGATTGAACCGGGCTTCCCATATCTTTCTGAATTGGTTGAGCCATTTGTCAATCTCTTTCATTTTTTCAACCTCGAGGGAGTAGTAAATTTCCCGGCCTTGTTGTTCCTGTTTTACCAGTTCACATTCGGTAAGTATGCGCAGGTGTTTGGAAACCGCTTGTCGCGTAGTATTGAAATTGTCAGCAATGGCATTGGGGGTCATGGCCTGCAATGCAATTAAGGTTATGATCGCTCTGCGTGTTGGATCTGCGATAGCCTGGAAAATATCTCTTCTCATGTTTTTTGATTTTAAGTTGAGCAACTAATCAGTTGCAAATATATGCAACTGATCGGTTTCTCAAAATAAATGCTGAATTATTTTTAACATTGCGCGTTGAATTGGGAATCATGAAGACACTTTTAATTACCCGGGAAGGTTTAGAAAAGTTAAAAGCGGAGCTGGATCACTTGTGGCGTGTTGAACGGCCTGAAACTACACAAAAGGTTTCCTGGGCAGCAAGTCTTGGCGATCGTTCTGAAAATGCGGATTATCATTATAACAAAAAGCGTCTGCGTGAAATTGACAGGCGCCTGCTCTATTTGCGCAAATGTATTGACGATTTGAAAGTCGTTGAATACTCACCGTTCCAGGAAGGCAAAGTAATGTTTGGCGCATGGGTAGAAGTTGAAAACAACAAAGGCCTGAAAAAACGCTTTCGGATAGTGGGAGGTGAAGAGATTCTGGATGCCAAAGATTGCATCTCGATAGATTCACCGATGGCACACGCATTAATGAAGAAAGCAGTAGGGGATGAGGTAGTCGTGAAAACTGGCGCGGGCGAATTTGTCTGGCGTATTACCGGAATTGAATACCACAAATAATCCGGAGCAAAAAATTTCTATCCCTGCTGGGCAACGTTATTATGGTCAATGTATGGTGTCAGCGGCTGATGCGATGATAGTCCTGATGGAGTCGGAGAGACTGGTAAAATTCTGCTGCTTCAGAATGTAGCCGATCGCGCCAAGGTTATGGGTCTCGTCCCGATCCGATTGGTTTGCTGAATCTGTGTAGATACAAACCGGTATATACTGCAGCGCTTTTGACTCTTTCAGGGTCTTTAGCATTTGTTTTCCACCATTTGCCCGAAAAACGAGATCCAGAAAAATCAGATCTGGCAGGACGGAATCTTTATCCTGCAGGAACGCTAAGGCTGACTCCGTGCTAAATGACTTCAGACACGTATATTCAGGATCGATACGTCTTACGATTTCGTGAAACATTTCTTGCTGGTTGCGATCGTCATTTACGAGCAATATGGTCATGCATTTTTTTTTACGTGTTACTTGTAAGGTACCCTTATAATTTAACATTTGCCGCCATCGTCAGGAGAATG
>DASXWH010000117.1:0-62369 GCA_036503775.1 Ohtaekwangia sp. | reverse complement strand
TCCATTGTGCCCGGGTTAAATCATCCGGGCACAATCTATCTGAAATACAGTTGTTTATTACCCGATTAAAAAAAACAAAAATGACCAAGACCAATTTTGCAAAAATACTGTCGTTGCTGATGCTCATCAGCTTTCAGTATGTACAGGCACAACAGACCCGGACAGAAAAAGACCTGCTGGGTGAGAAGCAGATTCCTGCGGATGCTTACTATGGCGTTCAGACTGCACGCGCCCTGGAGAATTTCCAGGTGAGTGGAATAAAAACAAATTTCTATCCCGACTATGTGAAAGCCTATGCCATCGTGAAACTGGCAGCAGCCCGTGCCAACGCAGAAGACGGACGATTGAAGAAAGAAAAACTTGTTGCCATCGAAAAAGCCTGCCTGGCCGTGATGGATGGAAAATACCACGACCAGTTCATTGTTGATCTCTATCAGGGTGGCGCAGGTACTTCAGCCAATATGAATGCATGCGAAGTGCTGGCCAACATTGCCCTGGAGATGAGTGGTCATAAAAAAGGAGAATACCACTTCATCGAGCCGCATGACGACCTGAACATGGGACAGTCAACCAATGATGTTTATCCTACCGCCATTAAGATTGCACTGATCCTTCACAATGAAAAATTAGTCAAGGAAGCGGAAGCGCTTTCTCAATCCTTTCACAAGAAAGGTGATGAGTTCAAGCACATTGTAAAGATGGGACGCACGGAAGGACAGGATGCCGTACCGATGACAGTAGGTCAGGAGTTTCATGCGTTTGGCAATCAACTTGACGCAGAGATCGCAGCACTAAAAAAAGCTGAAAGTTTTCTGTATGAACAAAACATGGGCGCAACTGCCATTGGAACGGGCATTACGGCTTCACCAGGTTATGCCGAAAAATGTGCTGTGCACCTGGCAAAGATCACCGGTAAACCTATTGTGATGAGCAAAGACCTGATTGCCGCCACCAGCAGTCAGCAGGGGTTTGTGGTATATTCTTCTGCACTGAAAAGCTATGCCATTGCATTATCCAAGATCAGCAGTGATCTTATATTCCTGGCATCAGGTCCGCGTACCGGAATTTTTGAGATCAATCTTCCGGCCTTGCAGCCGGGTTCTTCCATCATGCCGGGCAAAGTAAATCCGGTTATGCCAGAGCTGATGAATGAAGTATGTTTCAAAGTGATCGGAAATGACCTGACGGTAACGCTTGCTGCACATTCAGGGCTTCTTCAGCTTAATGCATTTGAGCCGGTAGAGGCTATCGCTATGTTCGAGTCACAGGGATTGCTGTTCAAATCGTTACCGCTTTTCCGCAAGCAGTGTATTGACGGCATCACGGTGAATGAGAGTGTTCAAAAAAGAAACATTGAACGCAGCGTAGGTATTGTTACGGCTCTCAATCCGGTACTCGGATATGAAAAAACAACCGAGCTCGCGAAGGAAGCCCTTCAAAGCGGCAAGGGTATACTTGAACTTATCCGTGAGAAAAAGTTGCTGACAGAAGACCAGATCAAAAAGCTGCTGGACCCTGTTGCATTAACCGGTCAGAAATAACAAACACTATTAAATCATAAGATGATGAAATTACTTATACGCAACGTATGGGTTCTGTTGCTCCTGGTTCTCCCCACGATGGTGTGGGCTCAGAAAAAAGAGATGCAGACCGGAGATACTACAAAGTATAAAGTGCTCATTCCCGAAGCGAAGCAGGGGCTTCTTAAAAACGTTTCGGTGATTGCCAACATGAACTATGCATTTCGGAATGAATTTGTGGATGGTGAATACACGCAGAGCCGGTTTCGCAATGAACAGTTCAGATTGGAAATCCGCGGACAGGTTCATGAGAAAGTATACTTCCGTTTTCGCGACCGGTATACCCGGGCACAAACTTCAGAGTCGATCGATAACCTGAGTCGTTCTGTTGATCTGGCCTACCTTCGCTTCGACCTGTCTCCGAAAGTGAGTATTTCAGCCGGTAAGATGTGTGCTGACTGGGGTGCCTGGGAGTTCGACTGGAACCCGATCGACATCTATGAATACTCGGACATAGTAGAGTATGCCGATAATTTTTTAACGGGTGTCGGCTTTACCTACACACCGAGTTCACGAAACCAGTGGACTTTCCAGGTGCTGGACTCCCGAACAAAATCGTTTGACGAACTGTATGGAGAACAGCCCAATTTCGAGGAGTCAAAAGCTCCGCTGGCTTTTGTAGCCAACTGGCGTGGTAGCTTACTGGGTGGAAAAATAAAAACGATCTGGTCATACTCTTTGTTTAATGAAGCCCAGGAAGTAGACGGAGGCGAGAGTGCCAATATGAACTACATTGCCCTGGGTAACGAATTCATTATTTCAGACAAATTCAATTTCATTTATGATTTCAAATGGAGCAGTGAAGACCTCGACCGCACCGGAATTGTAAGCGAAACTGTTCCGGATGACCTCTACGCATTTGCTTTACCTGAAACTCAATACATCGGTCATTGGATACATTTCCGTTATAAGATCACTCCAAAAGTTCATTTTACCTTTGTCGGTATGCTTGACATTGCCAACTGGAAAGGCAGTGATGTAGATCCGGATAATACATCGGGAGAAGAAAAGATCAGGGATGCCTGGGGATTTATCCCGGCAGTGGAGTACTACCCATGGGATGATTTGAACATCAAGTTCTTTGCCAACTGGATTGGACGTAAGTATACCTACACAGACTATGCAAAAGAACGCTTTGGCGCTGCCGATTATACCACCGGAAGATTTACGGTAGGATTTATAACGCCACTTGGAATTCTTTAATAGCAACAATAATATGAAATGACTGAAGGCAATCCTGCTTTCAGTCATTTTACTTTTTAATAAATGACCCATTTACTTTCTAAGAATGTATACTAGAAAATTAGGTCTGGTGATCCTGATGATTGTAGGGCCGATCTGGTATTCCTTTAGTCAGGAAACAATACCGGATGGAACACAAGGTGAATTACTGGAAGTGTTGCACGCTGATACTATTCCTCAAAAATGGCGCGACAAAAGATGGAGATTGTTTCCGGGTCGTTACTCTACTTTCAAAATTGGAGGTGGATTTCTTTACGAGTTTGCGGGTTATAAGCAGGATAGAATTGCAAAACAGCAAATGGATTCAATTGGCAATTCGCTTGAACCTGCCTTTGCTGTTCGTGATTTTCGGGTGACAGTCAGTGGTCAATTAAAAACCAAACGAACCATCTCGTGGAAGGCCGGCTTCATGTATGATGACGCCAACCGTCAATGGTTAGTCCGCGAAACGGGAGTGATGATTGACGTTCCTGAACTTTGGGGGAAATTCTTTATTGGGCGTACAAAGGAAGGATTCTCAATGAGCAAAGTCATGGTGGGTTATGCCGGGTGGACGATGGAGCGACAAATGGCCATTGATGTCATTCCGATTCTCGCAGATGGTATAAAATGGCTCGGCTACTTACCGAAGCCCCGGATATTCTGGAATGCAGGAGCTTTCGCTGACTGGCTGTCAAAGGGACAATCTTTCTCCACATTCGAATGGCAGGTTGCTTTACGTGCCGGAATACTGCCCATATACCGACCTGAATCAAATCAGGTATTTCATCTTGGTGCCAGTTACCGTCATGGCGTTCCGGTGAAGAATGAAATCCGTGTTCGCTCGCGGCCTGAGGCTGATCCTGCTTTTCATTTCATCGACACAGGCAAGTTTCCAACCGATTATTCCAATCAGATCGGTGGTGAAATTTACTATAGTCATGGTCCCGTTATGCTGGGATCAGAAATTTACTGGCATGGCTTTCATTCTGCACAAGAAAACAATCCCGTGTACTTTGGTGGCGAATGTGTGGTCAGCTACATGCTTACCGGTGAATCACGTCCCTATCATACTTCCACTGCCATTCTTGGTTTTGTGCCTGTTAAAAAATCTGTTTTTAAAGGTGGTCCAGGTGCCTGGGAGGTGCTCGTCCGATTCTCTACGCTTGATTTAACGGATGGTAACGTTGATGGTGGAAAGTTCTGGCGTATCACCCCAATGATGAATTGGTATCTCAGCAAAGATGTTCGACTGGCGTTAACCTACGGCTACGGAGTGCTTGACCGGTTTGCCTTGAAAGGAACCACACAGTTTTTCCAAACACGAATTCAGTTTACCTTGCTGTAGTGTATATCAAATAAGACATCAACAGATTGCGTTCGATCCATCTACATGGGAGCAGATTTTCATCCTCCGGCAAATTCAGATCATTACTGTTTTTAGCCTTGCTGATACATGCATTTACTTCCGTGCAGGCGCAACGTGATGAACAACTTTGGCTTGAATGGCAGCTGTCTTATCCGTTTGCAAACCGTTATCTGCTGGAGAACACGACCACCTATCAAACCTTGCTGAACAAGGATGGCAAATGGAGAAGTTTTGGTATCAGTCCGACTTTTGAGTATACAACACTGACCTGGATGGATCTGCTCAGTGAAATATCCGTTTCCTATACAGACCAAACGGAAGGTGTAAGCTCATGGGACATCATGCCCATGGTAGGAACACGTTTTTACATTTCTCAAGGCAATAAAGTAGATGCGCGGGTGTTACTGCGGTATCAGCTGCGGTATTTCAGACAAGTGGAAGCTGAAGATTGGGACATAAGCAATCGCACACGCTTACGCGGTGAGATCTACTGGAGCATCAACGGACCTAATCTCTTTACGGATAAGCTCTGGTTCCTGCTGGGCGATTACGAGGAATTCTTCATTCTTGATCAACAGGTGGAAGAGCGGTATGCATACCGCAGAAGAGCAAGGATTGGTGTTGGATACCGGTTAAATTATAAACACAGGTTTGATCTGAGCTTCACCGTACAATCCTCCCGGAATAAAATTGGAGAAGATTTTATCAGCAATGACAATGTGATCCAGTTTAAGTATAAAACCTTTTTGAACCCCGCAAAATTATAGTACCCGTTTTTTTTCGATCAATACAGCATCCCCAAATCCGTTTTGCGGAAGTTAGGCGTAGTTGAATTTGTGAGATCAGTCACAGCATATATATTGCGCGCCAAAATACTGAGGAGCCGGATTCATGCTGTTTGAGTTAGAAAGTAGTGCACCCAAAGAACCTACCCGACCAACCTTGCCTAAAGGCACTGTTATCGACTATCAGATCGGGTTTCTTTTCAATTTCGCTTCCAGTCGCTCGACCGGCTTCGACCTGGAACCTTTGCTCATCTATAAGCGTGAGAATCTGACCGAGTATAAAAGAATTTCCCTGCAGGCCGAAATTGCACTGGCTCACCTGCAGCCCCTGTCCGAAGATTTCTATACTGACTTCCTGGAATTTTCCGATCGCAAGATACTCAGCTGGATGACTGCTACCGGAAATAAATTCATTCGTAATACCACCACCGGAGCATGGAGTCATAGCACGGCACGTGAACTGAAAAATATCCGCAGGCATTATGTCAATATTCTACATCGCATCTGGCCCCAGCTTACGGACTGGCCTGATCTGTTCATCCTCAGGTCAGGGCGGTTCAGTAATTTTTCACAGGAAACCATAAAACTGGCAAAGCAACCTGCTGAAATTCGTTTTGCTGCTGATCAGGAAGGTGAGAACATCGTGCTCAAACTCATTCTCCTGCTGGACGGTAAACCATCAAAAGTAAATCTGGGCAGAGGAGTATTACTGGCAAAAGATAACACACTTTACCTTCCACCCGATGCTGACTCGCTTGCCCTGTTTGAAATGTTTGTGCATGGCGATGTAAAATTTCCATTGTCACTGAAAACAGAAATCGTAAAGAAGTATGTGTTGCCGTGGATGCAGAAATATAAAGTTGATATCAGCCATAAACTCAACATCGTGTTGGTGAGCCAGGGCGTGCAGTCGCGAGTATGGTTGAGTGAGCTGAATGAATCCAACCTGATGATCCGTGCAGAATATCAATACGATGAAGAAGTGGTGGAATATAATGCTGAAGAAAACCTGGTGACCGAGAAAGGCAAACTGCTGAAAATTGTAGAGCGTGATAAAGCGGAAGAAACAAAGCTGCACGAATATTTACGAACACTTCATCCTTCCTTTGCCAATCAGCGGAACAATGCCTACTACTATCTTCCGTTCGCTGATGTGATGAAGAAAGGCTGGTTCATTGGCATGATGCGCCAGGTACATGAGCAAGGTTATGCTATTCATGGATTGGCTGGCCTGAAAAAATTCCGATACACCACACATGAACCAAAGTTCTCTATAGCGGTAACATCAAACAATGAAGGCTTCGAATTAAAAGTTACGGTGCAGTGGGGTGATCAGGAAGTACCCTTGAAAGAAATACGTCTGGCCATTCTCAACTGGCAGGATACCATTATGCTGGAAGACGGAACGCTGGGGCATATACCGGAAGAATGGATCAGGCAATACAGCATGTTGCTCCGCACGGGTAAAGAAGATCATGGCGTGCTGCGCATAAGCAAAGTTCATTTCACCCTGCTGGAAGATATACTCGACAAACTGGATAACACTTCGAAACAGGAAATTGAAACCCGGAAGCGTCAGCTGCTGGAGTACGACAGCATCCAGAAAGCCCCGTTGTCTCCAGAGATCAAAGCATCGCTTCGCCCCTATCAGCAATCCGGATTTAACTGGCTGCAGGCACTGGATGAACTCGGCTGGGGTGGATGCCTTGCCGATGATATGGGACTTGGAAAGACATTGCAGACTATTTCATTTCTTCAGTACCTGAAAGAAAAATATCCGGCCAGCACACAGCTGGTGATCTGCCCTACTTCGCTGATCTTTAACTGGGAGAGTGAACTGCAAAAATTCTGTCCTACATTAAAGTACTACACCTACTATGGATCTCAACGTGAATTCAGCGATACTCATGTTGAAGATTACGACCTGGTGCTAACGTCTTATGGTGTGGTGCGTAACGATGTAGAAGCGTTGTCGGGTGTATTGTGGCAATACATTATCCTCGATGAAAGCCAGGCTATTAAAAATCCCGATGCGCGCGTGACACGTGCCGTACAGCAACTGCGTTCAGTCAACCGGGTTATCCTGAGTGGAACACCGGTTCAAAACAATACACTGGACATCTATTCCCAGTTTACATTTCTCAATCCCGGTCAGTTAGGGAATCGCGAATTCTTTAACCGTGAATTTGCCACACCAATCGATAAATTCGGAAGCAAGGAAAAAGCACAGCATCTTAAAAAGCTGATTCATCCATTCACACTCAGACGAACCAAGGAGCAGGTAGCGAAAGACCTCCCCGACAAAACGATTTCGGTACTCTGGTGCACCATGGAAGCGGAACAACGCAAGTTATACAATGAATATCGTGACAGCTATAAAACCAAATTGCTGAAGAAGATCGATGAAGAAGGCATTTCAAAATCTGGCCTGGATGTTTTGGAGGGATTGTTACGGCTACGGCAAATCTGTGATCACCCCGCACTGGTTAATGCTACCGAAGAAACAGCTGATAGCTCCGTTAAGATCACTGAGCTGACACGCGAGGTGAAGGAGAATGCCGGCAATCATAAATTGTTAGTCTTCTCTCAGTTTACCCAAATGCTTCAACTCATTCAGGCCGAATTTGAAAAAGCAGGGATTAGTCATTGCTATCTCGATGGAAGCACCACCCTAAATAAAAGAAAGGAAGAGGTATCCCGATTTCAGGAAGACGAGACCGTGAAAGCTTTTCTGATCTCACTCAAAGCCGGAGGTGTTGGTCTTAATCTCACCACAGCCGACTATGTTTACATTGTAGATCCCTGGTGGAATCCGGCAGCCGAGCAACAAGCCATTGATCGCGCGCATCGTATAGGTCAAAAGCGAAAAGTATTCGCCTATAAAATGATCTGCAAGGATAGCGTGGAAGAAAAAATTCTGCAGTTACAGGAACGAAAGAAAATGCTGGCCGATGATCTGATCCAGGAAGATGCCGGATTTGTAAAGACACTGTCACGTGATGATGTAGAGTTTTTGTTTGGATAATCGTTATGCTGAAGCACTTCCGAGCCGATGTTTTCTCGTCAGGAGTGAACCCGTGAGTACGATCACCCAAACGGTAATGGTATAGTATTGATACATGAGCAGCTTTTGACTCTCGTCCATATCGGGAAACAGCATACCCATAATAACCCCGCTTGAATTCATGCTGAGGTGAAGCAGGATAGCAGCAAACAGATTTCGGTCCGTACGATTGAATATCCAGGTATAGATAAAACTTGACCCGGTTACGGCAAGGAAAAATGAAGTGATCAGAAACATGTCTACAGGAAAACCACTGATCGCTGTTCCTGTTTTTGCCCAGAAGAGAGGCGCATGCCAGAGAGCCCAAACCAGCCCAAGGATAATACTGCTCTGAACCGGTTTGTTTCGGTGATCAAGCTGAGGAAGAGCAAATCCACGCCAGCCAAACTCTTCTGCGAGTGGCCCGAAGACAACAGGAACAACGAACACTATGGGTAGCCAGGGAAGTAGTCCATAGTTGACACTGCCCGTCTGTGCTCCGAAAACTACATATACCATCAGGGTCACCGCATACAATACCGGGCCTGTGAAAAGAATAGCAAGTGTCCACCCGATGCCAACCTTAGCCGGCAGCAAACGCTTCATTAATCCGGAGATACCCTTTCTGCCTTCGTACCAGTACGTGAGAAAGAAACCGACAATGGTTGGCCCGTAAGCACCCAGAAAGAAAAGAAGCAGAACATTCCACGTTGAATCGAAAGGGCTTGCTTCCAGTGTTTCCACTATGGGCAGCCAGCAAGACCATGAAAAGATACAGGTAATAATGCTGAAGGTGATAAATTTTCGATTCATGGCAGGAAGCATTTGTATCGCTTAGACGCCAGGTTATGCAGATACGTTACAAAATCTTTTTGAAGAGGGATACGTGTAGGGCTAAGTAATCATTATTCAGTAACTTCCGTAAAATTCATTCATCATGATCCGAAACTACATCACCATCGCGTGGCGGATTCTGCTGCGTCAAAAAACCTATTCGTTCATCAACATCTTTGGATTGACTGCAGGGGTTACGGCAACATTGCTGATCCTGATCTACGTTGCCGATGAGGTGAGCTATGATCGTTTCCATCCCGATGGAGACCGGATCTACCGGGTTAATTTTCGCGGCAAACTGCAAAATGAAAATATCAACACAGCATCGGTTGGTCTGCCGATGGCTGAAGCCATACAACATGAAGCAGCCGGAGTAGAAGCTGTAACACGTCTCGACAAATGGATGACATGTCCCGTACGGTATGAGGATCGTGCCTTTACAGAATTAAACTTCTGCCTGGCCGATTCAAATTTCTTTTCCTTTTTCAATTATAAGCTCGTTGCCGGAAATCCACAGGACGTGTTGAACGGACCAGGAAAAATCGTGATCTCAGAAAGTGCTGCTGTACGTTACTTCGGTTACAAGGGTCGCGGTGATCTTTCACCCATTGGTAAAACCCTGGTGATCGGAAGTGAGGGAACCATCTTTACAGAAGTCACAGGTATAGCAGAAGATGCTCCTGCCAACACACACCTGCATTTCGATTTTCTGATGTCTCTGCCTACATCAGGTTATGCTGATAATCCGATATGGTTAAATTTTGAAGTATACACCTATATGAAATTGCTGCCCGGAGTCGATACACAAAATGTACAGCAGACGATGGATGGATTTGTTGAGAAATATTGCGCCCGTGAAGTGCAGGATTTTTTAAAGCTCTCTCTTGGGGATTTTACAAAACAAGGTGGTATCCTCAGCTTCAGTGCGCAACCGATACACGACATTCATTTGAAATCACACTTTCAGGATGAGCTTGAACCAAATGGAAACATTGCTTATGTATACCTGTTCAGCGCTATTGCTCTGTTTATTGTGGTGCTGGCTTGTATCAATTTCATGAATCTCAGCACCGCCCGGTCTGCCAACCGCGCACGTGAGATCGGTGTACGTAAAACAGTCGGGGCACTACGCTATAAACTCATCACACAATTCTTTACGGAATCCTTCGTGTACTGCCTGATCGCTTTTATACTTTCACTGATCCTTGTACCCGTATTCCTCGGTCCGTTCAATCATCTGGCCGGAAAAAATCTGCAGGCTAACATTCTGTTTCATCCCGCATTCATGATCGGATGTATAGTGCTGATGATCTTCATCGGACTGCTTGCCGGAAGTTACCCGGCCCTTTACCTTACTTCCTTTAAACCGGTTGAAGTGCTCAAGGGAAAACTTCGGGCCGGAACCCGGCATTCAGCTATCCGGAACAGTCTGGTGGTGTTTCAATTTTTTATTTCTATCGCACTGATCATCTCTTCTATGATGGTATACTGGCAGTTGTCTTTTTTGCAAAATCAGGATGTTGGTTTCCAGAAGGAAAATGTGGTGGGTATGATGCATACCATGAACCTGGGCAATAACAGTGAAGCATTCAAAGAAGAGTTGTTGAAGTATCCTGACTTTGTTGCCGCAAGCTACTCCAGCCGGCTTCCACCGGATGTTGACTGGGGAGGAAGCTACCGTACAGAAACCGGGAACGAGAATTACCCGATGGCCGTGCTCACCGTTGACCACGACCACCTGAAAGCACTGGGGCTAATGCTGGTACAAGGACGTTTTTTCTCGCGTGAATTTATTTCAGATACCACAGCCGTAGTGATCAATGAAACAGCTGCCCGTCAATTCGGCTTTGACGATGCAGAAGGAAAGTATATCCGCTTTTCAGGCGTTGATGCCGTAAAGCTGAAAGTAATTGGTGTAGTGAAGGATTTTAATTTCGAAACGCTCAAGTCTACCATTCGTCCGATGGTGTTGCACCTGAATGCACCACCCAACTGGGACATTGTTGTTCGGCTGGCCGAAGGTAATCCCGCAGAGAAAATAGAAAAGCTGGAAACGATCTGGAAAAAATTTGCTCCGAACAGCCCTTTCGAGTATTCCTTTATTGATCAGAATTTTGATGCCAAGTTCCGGGCTGAGCAGCGTCTGAGCCGGGTGATACTTGTGTTTACCACGCTGGCTATTTTTATTGCTTGTCTCGGGCTATTGGGTCTGGCTACATTCACCGCAGAACAGCGTTCGAAAGAGATTGGCATACGAAAAATTCTGGGTGCTAATATTTCGCAGGTAGTGGTACTACTCTCCAAAGATTTCGTAAAGCTGATCCTGATCGCTATGGTCATCGCTACACCCATAACCTGGTATGGCATGAACCAATGGCTGGAAGGTTTTGCCTACCGTATCAACTTTGATTTTTCATTGGTGTTCCTGGCCGGAGGAATCGCACTGGCCATCGCTTTGCTCACGGTGAGTTTCCAGTCGGTTAAAGCCGCATTGGAAAATCCGGTGAAGTCATTAAAGAGCGACTAGTAGAAAACATCAATGCTTCACGGTATCGGTAACAAGCGTCAGATAACGTTCTTCAATTATTTTAAAATGCCAGCGCTGATGACCAGCCAGGATAAAACCGATATCGTGCACGGAGTACGGCCCTTTAAAACCAATTCCCGTGGCGTTGAGCATGGCATCATCAAAACTTCTGAACAGGTGGAGAGATGATTTTCTTACCACTATAAATTCCTCTATCAGATCTTCAAGGCTGCGCTGGGATGCTTTGGCATTTTGAGCATACAGCTGCTCATCGTATGATAAAACTTTATCTTCTCCGCGTGCAAATGAAACGGCCCGGTAACAAAATACCCTTTCGGTATCAATGATGTGCTGAAGAATATCTTTGATGGTCCACTTGCCCGGAGCGTACACCGTATCACCAAGCCGTTGCCAGTCGCTTAACGGAGCATGCTGAAGTTCTGTAAAACCGGTTTCCAGTGCCTGCATCACCGTTACGTCATCATTCAGGTTGATGTAGCGATCAAAATACTCGGGGAGAGCGGATAATTGTGAGCGTGTTTTGTTTTTGGTCATGCTTCTTTTTGTGCGCAAGGTAAACATGCAAGAGCACAACTATCCGGACAGGCTCAGGACATTTTCAGCCAATTGTTTTCAGCAGCCGGGTCAGTTGCTTTTCACTGCGAAATCCAACCTGTTGGGCAATTTGTTTTCGGGAGAGATCGGGATTATTCATAAGGGTCCGCACGTGTTCAAGGCGGATGTTGGTAATAAATTCATTTACGGTAACCCCTGTCTCTTTTTTAAAAAGTCTGGAAAAGTTTCGTTCACTCATATTCGCCATATCGGCCAGTGTGTGGAGATAGTGCTTTGCATCTAAGTTCTCCACCAGGTAATCCTGAACCCGATGAATCCCGGCATGGAGGTGATCGCGGTACTGAAAGTAAATACTCTTTTGTTCGTGAAGGCCATCGCGTCTTTTATAAACCACAAGTTCACGAGCAATGTTATGCGCAAAATTACCGCCTTTGAGTTTTTCCAGAATATGTAACATCAGGTCAATACCTGAAGCTATGCCTGCGCTGGTGAAGATGTTGTTTTCCGAGGTGAACAATATATTTTCTCTTACTCTCGCCTTTGGAAATTTTTGCTGGAGTTCCTGTGTGTGTTGAAAATGCGTGGTGCATTCAATGTCATCAAGTAAACCGGCATCTGCGAGTACGAACGAACCTACGCAAATGCTGACAAAAATTACATTCGCCTGGTGTGCCGACTTCATCCATTTCAATAATTCATGGTTTGCTCTGAACTGTTTTGACTGCAAATATTTTACCCGTGCACCGGGTATAATGATGTAGTCTCCGGCTTTGAATTTTACTTTCGAAAAGTGAACAAGCCGGTTTATTCCCAAGGCTGCCGATGTGGCGATCTCTTCTTCAATGCCACAATACTCAATCTTAAAATCAGCTCCAGTGTCAATGGCTTCACTGATAACCTGGTTAGGCCCCGCCAGATCAAGCAGGTGAACTTCGGGCAGAATGAGAAATATAAACCGGGTGGCCATACCGGGAAATATAAAACAATTCAGGGTATCTCTGATTAGGATCAAGGGGTCATAATAAAGAAAATGATCTGTCCCTGAAGGGAGGGTGTCGTGACCGGTCAGTGCATCGAAGACGGAACAAGATGTTCCCGTATTTTTGAAACGAGTTGGTGCTTTGAAAATGGTTTTGCCAGTATGTCATCTGCACAGGCCTCGGTAGCCAGATCACGCAGGTCAGGATAGGCGGAGACCATGATCACAGTAACCTTATGGTCCTCATTTACAGCAGCTTTTATTTTTTTGCAAATAGTCAATCCGCTGGTCAAACCAAGGTGTACATCAATGAGATAAACATCTGCCATCTGAGATGATTCAAAAGAGAGCATCGTGTCGTCTGAAAAGGAGGCTACGTCAAATCCCGCACTTTTCAGTATTCCATGAGTAAGATGCCTAAGGTCATCCTCATCCTCAATCACGATAATCTTTGTTTTTTGCACGACTGGTTGTTCCCATGAAATTAGATCATTTTGAGGAAATTCCGGACAGGTACAATTATCGTAAAAGATATTTTCCTCAATAAGAGGATTAAATTCCACAGTATATCGCTGAATTGCATTCGGCTTCGTGGAAATTAATGTGAAAAAAGCTCACCAAAGGAATTACCTCCGTATACAATCTGGAAAAATGGCAACGGGATGGCACAAGTAATACGGATACTTTGTCTGGAAGATCATGACGAGGATTTCGAATTGATCAACACCTTTTTAAGAAGAAGCGACCTGCATTTTACTTCGAAAAGAGTGGATACTGCTGATGAGTATCAATCCGCCATAAAACAATTCGTACCGGATATAATCCTGTCGGATCACTCCCTTCCTCAGTTCAATTCATTTGAAGCCTTGCAAATTGCGCAGGATCAAAACCGGATTATTCCCTTCATTCTGGTTACGGGCGCTGTTTCGGAAGAATTTGCTGTCGACTGCCTGAAGCATGGTGCAAAAGATTATGTTCTTAAATCCAACCTGTCGCGGTTACCCAACTCCATAAAAAATGCGCTTAAGCATAAAGAACTTGAGCAAGCCCGGCAAAACAGTGCGCTGCTTCTGGAAAAACAAAATCAGCACCTCACCAAGATCAATAATGAACTTGACAGCTTTGTTTACAGCGTATCGCATAATTTAAGAGCGCCACTTCGCTCCGTGTTAGGACTGATTAACCTTAGCATGTATGAAGACAATATTGAAAACATCCGTGACTATCACCGGAAAATGGAACATACCATTCATGAACTTGATCTGACGCTGAAGGAAATATTAGACTATTCAAGAAACTCACGGCAGGATCTGCAAATTGAAAGAGTAAATCTTAAGAAAATAATACAGGAAAACCTGGAAAGGCTAAAGTACATGCCGGGCTTTGACAAGCTTGACGTTCGTCTTCACATCAGCCGTACTACCTTGTTTCTCACTGACCGTTATCGGCTATCGGTCATTTTAAACAACCTGATATCCAATGCTATTAAGTATCAGGATCCAACAAAGGAAAGATCTTTCCTGCATATCGAAGGAAATATCCAGCATGATGTAACCATACTGGAGTTTAAAGACAACGGCATCGGGATAGACGAAAGCCTTCTTGACAAAGTATTTAATATGTTTTTCCGTGCCACGGAAAAGGGAGACGGATCCGGACTTGGTCTCTACATTGTAAAGGAAGCTGTTGAACGCTTGCAAGGGAAAATTCAGGTCATCTCGAAAAAAGGAGAAGGGGCCCGGTTTCACATTACGTTACAAAATCACCTTATATAACGAGTAAGAAAATCTCTCTACCGAAGGATCATTACGGCTCCTTTGTAAAGTGTATTGATAGAAGCCAGGTTCAGGTCAATGGTATAGTAATAAGTGTCTGCTGGCAGGAATTCACCATTGAGTTTTCCATCCCATGCATTTTCCAAACCCCGTGATTCAAAGACGAGAGAGCCGCGTTTATCATAGACGCGTACCACAGCATTACCATACCGGTCGGAAGGTTTCAGCGGCTTAACTTTCCAGGTATCATTGGCTGCATTGTTATCAGGAGTAAAGGCGTTTGGAATATCAAATGCGACTTCTTCCTTTAATTCAATCAGCCGCTCGTATAATGCGCTTACAGATTTACCGTCATTCAGCAACAGATACAATATTTTGGGTTCGAGCACCGGGTCATTCACATTCGTGTATTGATATTGTATTGAACGAATAGCATCACGGTATTCACTTAATGAAGCATTCCCTACCAATGACAAGGTACCCTTTGCTGCATTATACATTCCGTTAATTCGTGATGTGTTTGTAAAAATCAATTGATCATCGCCATTGCGATACGTCTCGGGTTGAAATCCAATTTCCGCCAGGATCAATGAGGTGTCGTCCGGATCGGTTATTTCCAATGTCCCGGATATAGGAATAGGATCACCGGTAATAACGTATGGCAAAGTTTCTTTCTCCAATAAGATTACCGGTGCATCGTTGACGGGTTTTACATTTACTGTCAAATTAAATGGTTTGCTTGTTTTGGTGGCATTTGCCACGGTAACACCAATAAGCATATTGCCGGAATAATCTGGCTTTGGTGTTATCTGCAGGTTTTCTGCTGTGTAGGTTTCACCGGGTAAGATCTGCAGCGTGAAACCATTTGGATAAACACGATCCGGATCATTGACCACAAGGTCAGCTAATTTCAGTAAGAAGACGCTGTCCTCATTGATCTCCAGTTTTACCTGACCGGTTATCTCCAACTCATCCGTAACGTTAATCTTTAATGGAAAGGAAGCACTGTTAGCAGCACCATCGCGGACGTTTACCGATACTGTTAATAGGCCTACAAAATTCTGTGCGGGTGTTATTGTTGTGCCGGATATGGAGTAGTTGCTCCCCGCAAGTAATGCTACTGAAAAGCCATTCGGATACGTATTATCAATATCCGTAACAGTAAGGTGTGACAATTGAATTGCAAGAGGCGCATTCTTTTTTGTGCTAAGGGCTGTTTGCCCGGTAATTACCGGAGGATCATTAACAGGTGCAACGGTGATCTTCAGCGCAAATGTATTACTGCTTAATGCACCATCACTCACAGTTGTATTCACTGTCAGTGAACCATTGAAATTCGCAGCCGGTGTAATGATATTTCCATTTACGGTGTAGTTTGATCCCCCCTGAAGACTCATGGAGAAACCTGTTGGATATGTATTGTCCGGATCCGTTACTGTCAGGTTTGCGAGTTGTATAGTTATGGAAGCATCCTCCTGCACCTGAAGCGCTGCCTGTGCGGTGATAACCGGTGGGTCATTCACAGGGCTTACGGTTATCCGAAAATTAAAAACTGTACTCGTACGATTTCCATTGTTGACTGTTACCGGTACCGTAAGGGTTCCGGTAAAATTCAGTGAAGGTGTTACAGTATGCTCAGAGAATGTGTAATTATTACCCTCGTAGACGGTTAACGTATACCCTTGCGGGTAACGCCAGTCATCTACAACGAGATCATTGAATTCAATGGTAACTGCTTGTTCTTCATTTGTATTTACCGGATTCTGGCTTATAATTCTCGGTCTTCTCTGCCCCAAAGCAGAGCTTACGATAACCATGCTAAAGACAAACAATAACCAGGGCTGGCGCATGCGTGCATTCCGCTAAAAAGTCATTCCAGGCCCGCAATCCGTTGCATTGAGAATTATTTCCTCAGAGTAAATTTTTCAGATTCAGTGGAATAATGTCATTTCTCATTTTGAATTACAACCTTTCCGCAAAATGCACCTGACATAACCTTCCGAAAAGCTTCATTTGCCTGGTCAAGTGAAAAGACACTATCGACAACCGGTTTCAGACTTCCTCCCTCAACCAGGTGTGTGATCACTTCAAGTTCGCGGTAGCCGGCCTGGTAGGGCATTATCCCTAATTTCTTTTTCCGGTAACGAGACAAAAAGGGTTCAATCACCATCATACGAAATAACAGTCCGCCCATAGAACCTCCGATCATGGCAAATACCCCATCCGGTTTTAGCGAACGCTTATACGCTGCAGTGCTTCGGTGAGCAGTAACATCAAGTACTTTATCATACATTTTCCCGGTATTGGTGTAGTCGGTGATGGTAAAATCTATGATGTGATCCGCTCCCAGTGAATGAAGTATCTCAAATTTTTCTTTCCGGTCTACACACGTTACTTCCGCTCCGATCACCTTGGCATATTGAAGTGCCAGGGTTCCGACACCGCCACCGGCTCCATTGATCAGTATTTTTTGGTCTTTATGAATATCTCCATGAAATCGCAGTCCCTGTATAGCCAGCAAACCAGCCTGCGGCAAGGATGCCGCCTCTGCAAACGACAGGTTTTTTGGTTTAGACGCCATGAGCTTTTCAGGCACTGCTACATACTCTGATAATCCTCCGAAGTGCGCTTCGGCTATATCACCATAAACTTCATCGCCTACACGGAGGCGTTGTACATTTTCTCCTACCGCTTCGACAACACCTGCTACATCTGCACCCAGGATTTTATGCTTTGGTCTGAAGAATCCATTCATGGCGCGAATCAGCCAGGTGTCTCCTTTCAACAGATCAACATCCCACGAGTTGATGGATGATGCTTTGACCTTTACCAGCACTTCACCGCGTTTCACCACGGGCTTTGCCACATCTTCCAGGTGAAGCTGGTCCCATGATCCATATTGTCTGTAGACACTTGCCTTCATTATCAACGTTCAATTATTTCTTTTGAATGAGGTATACACCTGCCAGTAACAAAACGATTCCTGCAACACGGTAAACGGAAATCGGATTGACCGGAAGTTTCATGAAGCCATAGTGATCAATAATAATAGCAGCAACAAATTGTCCACCTACAATAAAGGCAAGTGCATTGGCAGCACCGATGCGCGGTGCCGCAATCACCACACCGGTAACATAGAGCACACCCAATATACCTCCCATAAATTTCCACCATTGAAATGCATATCCCTCCGGAAATATGGGGGACTGCCTGAAGAATGCCAGATAAAGTACTATTAACGCGAGTGTTCCAACACCAAATGAAATAAGTCCTGTAAGTACGGGATTATTGGTATCCGTTCTAAGCTGAGAATTAACACCTGTCTGAAACGCAACAGCAACGCCTGCCAGTATCGATAAAATGTAGTATTGAATTTTCATAGTATGCTAAAAGTAGTGATAAGCAATTTAAAGATATAGCCCCACGCTGCCTTCCGGAAACACCGGGAAGGTATGTTCTATTATTTTTTAATTATATTCGTAATAACCAGACAACTTATGAATTTGAAAAAACTACTTCTCCTCGTAGCATTGACTACTTTATCTATTGTTGGCTTTACACAAAAATACAAGGGTCAGAATTGGGGCGAGATACAACCTGGAGGTTCCGGCAAACTGACTATTGTATACATTGAACAATATGGACTGATCTACAAAGATAAAACGGGTAAAATGAAAGGTGTATGTGTTGACATACTTTCAGACTTTGCGAAATATGCCAAAGACAAATACAAGAAAACACTTACTGTAAATTATGCAGGTGAAGAACCCGACTTTGCTACCTTTCTCGGCATCGCGCAAAACACTCCTGGCGTTGTATGTGTAACCAATACCACCATTACCGAGGAGCGAAAAAAATCCTTCAAGTTCTCACCACCTTTCATGATGAACAGGCTGGTTATGCTCACGCACAACAGCGCTCCGTCTGTTTCTGTTCTTGAAGATCTGCCGATAAAGCTGGCCGGGTTCTCTGCACAAGCCATTGGCGGAAGTCTGCACGTAGATTACATTCAGAAAATCAAGACTGACTATATGCCATCCCTGAATATAACGTATGAAAAAACCGGGAGAGACATCGTGAAAAATCTTACTACCAATAAAAAACTGTTCACCGTTATTGATCTCACCGAATTTATCGAAGCGGTTCACAACAAACTGCCCGTAAAGAATCACCCGGTAAATATCGGTATTGTTGAAGAGCTTGGCTTCATCATGTCCAAACAAAGCGACTGGGATGTGATCTTCAAAGAATTTCTCACGCCCGAATACCGGAACAGTTCACGTTACCGGCAAATCATTACGGAAAATCTGAGTCCAACTTTTCTGGCACTAGTGAAATAACCCTGGATCACAATTTAAAATCAGTGATCAAATCACTCATCCCGTAACGCATTTACCGGGTTGGCTGACGCAGCACGGATAACATGAAACCCTACGGTGATGAACGTTATGCCAAACGCCAGCAGCGATGAGATGATAAAGGTCATCCATTCGCCTTCCAGTTCGATGCGGTAAGCAAAGTTTTCAAGCCAGGTGTCGGTAAAATACCAGGCAGCCGGAAACGCGAGCAGCATACCGATGCCTACCAGTATGAAAAATTCACGTGACACCAGGACCACCAGACCATTAACCGTAGCGCCTATCACCTTACGAATTCCAATTTCCTTATACCGCTGTTCAGTAGTAAATGCCGCAAGACCGAGGAGTCCGAGACAGGCTATGGTGATCGTTAAAAATGAAAACGCTGTAAAGATCTGGCTTCGTTTTTCGTCAGACTTGTATTGTGAATTAAAATCCTGATCCAGGAAGGTATATTCCATGGGGTAGCCAGGATTGATCTCCTTCCAGGTAGTTTCGATACTGGCCAATGACTTCCGTACATCTTCACCCTCTTTTGTTTTTATCAGCAGAAAATAATTATCGATGCTCAATACAATCATCAACGGTTCGATAGCATCATACAATGAATTCTGATGATAATCTTTTACTACACCCACCACGTGCTTTTCCGGATTGGGGCCACCGCCAAAAATAAATTTCTTGCCAATCGGATTATCCCACGACATTCGTTTCACCATGGCCTCATTTACAAGCACCGCATAGGTAGTGTCCGAGCTTATCTCACGGGAGAAATCACGGCCTTCCACGATGGTCATGCCAAGCGATTTTACGAAATCATAATCCGCACGGAAAAGGTCAACACCACGCTCAGAAAGTTTACCTTCATTGTCTTCTACCTTGATCAATAATTTACCTATACCCTGTCCTGGTACAGAACCCGAAGTTGCTGAAAGAGCCACACCGGATGTCTGACGCATGCGCTCGGCTATCACATGTGCTTTTTTTTGAAGCTCATCACTGGAGAGTGCAATGCTGAGTATTCGTTCTTTGGTAAAGCCCAGATCCTTTTGACGCATGAACTGAAGCTGATCAAATACAATGAGTGTGCTGATGAGCATGAAGATTGAGATTGAGAATTGCACCACCACCAGGAACTTGCGGAAAATAGCGTTACCACCCTTTACAGCAACTTTTCCTTTCAGCACATTTACCGGATTGAATCCGGATAAATAAAAAGCAGGATAGCTTCCTCCGATCACTCCGACAAAAACAACCACACCGAGCAGGCTTAACAGCACAGGCGCCTGCGTAACGTAAGTAAACGGAAGTTCTTTACTACTCAGTTGATTGAAGAGAGGAAGCAAGGCATAGATCAGGATAAGACTTACGGCTAATGCGATCAATGCAATCACCACCGACTCCGTTATAAACTGAGCCATGAGCTGTGCCCGTTGTGAACCCATAACCTTCCGGATGCCTACTTCTTTAGCACGGCTGGCCGAACGTGCTGTGGCCAGGTTCATGTAATTAATACAGGCTATGATCAGCATAAAGGCAGCCACTGCGCCAAACACATAGATGTATGAAATATCACCACCGGCTTCTGCTTCATCCTGGATTTTAGAATGCAAATGGATCTCGGTGATACGCTGAAGCTCATAGCGTATTTTAACCTGGTATTGGGCAAAGATGGGGTCAACCTTTTCACGGATCACTTTCATCAGACTGGAGTCCATCTTCGCCAGGTCATAGCCCGCTGGTAACTGCAGGTAAGTGAACACGCCAAAATTTCCCCAACCTGAATTGTACTTCGGCATTGTGTTCCGCGAGATCAGAGCATCAAAAATAAAATGTGAGTTAAGCGGAACATCTTCAATTACACCAGAGACATTGTATGTCTCATTCTCCGGAGCCTGCAATGTCTGTCCGACTATATCTTCCTTTCCGAAATATTTGATCGCCATACTTTTTGTCAGCACAATGGAATTCGGATTGTCCAGTGCAGTGTTCGGATCGCCATACAGAAATGTATAATCGAACATATCAAACACCGTTGAATCAGCCAGGTAAAACTCTTCTTCATAAAATTGTTTGTCTCCGTTTTTATAAAGATTTTTACCTAACTGAAAAAACCTCACGGCATTTTTTACCTCAGGGTAGTTATCACGAAGCTCCTCCGCCAATGGAATCTGAGCCACAGCCCACGTGAAGGCATTGTCTGGCTCCTTAATATTCGAAATCACCCGGTAGATATTCGATGAGTCTTTATGATACCGGTCATAGCTGAGCTCATCGAGAATATACATCAGCAGAAACACCGAACAGGTAATCCCAATAGTGAGACCGAGAATATTTATGGCGCTGTAAGTTTTATCCTTCCGGATATTGCGCAAGGCGATGGTAAAGAGATTTTTCAGCATAAGGGAAAAGGTAGTACTTAGGTGATGAATGGGAAACGCAGAAAGTTTTGAATGGTTACTGATGTTGATAAACGTTTTTTAGTTAATCGTTATCCGTTAATAGTCGGTATGGCGAAAACAGATACGATTAACGAATAATGGCTACTTTTGCCCCCTGAAATCACGATGGGAATGATCAACAGCACAGAACTGGAAGAGCGGGAATACCTGGAAGTAATCAAGGAGAAACTTCTGTTAGCCATCAGGCGGGTAGATGAACGGGTGAAGCAATATTCTAGCGAGCTACGGCAGAATAAAGAATACATTTTCGAACACCAGTCAGGAATGGATGAAGCGGACATGGTCGCTGCCGGACAGTCTATTAATCGGATGGCTTTTACGGGTGAGTCTGCCGTATCCCGGAAACGAAAATTGCTGAAACTTGGTAATTCACCTTACTTCGGACGGATTGATTTTTTGAATGATGGTGAGCGTACTCCCGTGTACATTGGTATTTATACTTTTTCAGACGAGACCGAACGTGCCAACCTGATCTACGACTGGCGCGCACCCATCTCATCGATGTTCTATGATTTTGAGTTGGGTGAAGCCTGGTACCAGACCCCTTCCGGAAAAATTACCGGAGAGGTGCTCCTGAAAAGGCAATACAAAATCATGGATGGCCAGATGGAATTCATGATCGAAAGCGGCATGAACATCCATGATGATGTACTTCAGAAGGAGCTCAGCAAATCCGCTGACGATAAGATGAAGAATATTGTGGCCACCATTCAGCGTGATCAGAACGCCATCATCCGTAATGAAGATTCTCTGGTAATGATTATCCAGGGCGTGGCCGGATCTGGCAAAACTTCCATCGCCCTCCACCGCATTGCATTTCTCCTCTACCGGTTCCGTGACTCGGTTAAAGCCAAAGACGTTCTCATCATTTCTCCCAATAAGGTCTTTGCCGATTACATCTCCAATGTATTGCCCGAGTTGGGTGAAGAACAGATTCCGGAAATGGTCATTGAAGAATTGGCCGCGGATATACTGGAACATAAATTCCAGTTTCAGACCTTCTTCGATCAGGTATTATTCTTATTGGAAAAGAATGATACCGCATTTATTGAACGCATGCAGTTCAAATCTTCATTTGAATTTTTAAGCCAGCTCAATCAATATATCATTCACCTTGAAAATAATTTCTTTGAGCCCACGGAAATCCGGGTAGCAGGCACTGTAGTACCGTGGCCATTTATCCTGCAGCGTTTAAAAGCGTATCACCGCATTCCCCTGCTGAACCGCTACCATGAGGTGATTAAAGATATCCAACACTATGTACGCGATCAGGTAAGGCGCAAACTCACCGGACATGAAAAAAATCAGATCCGTGAAGCTCTTCCTCAAATGGTGAACACACGCAATGCATTTGACCTGTACCGGAATTTTTATACCCATATCAAACGAAAAGAACTTTTTGTTATGGACCCGGGTGGTACGCTGGAATATGCAGACGTATTTCCGCTGATCTACTGCATGATCAGACTGGAAGGCGTGAAGACATACGATCATGTTAAGCATTTGCTGATAGATGAGATGCAGGATTATACACCTGTTCAGTATTCTGTTCTTTCGAGATTGTTCAAGTGCAAGAAAACTATACTGGGTGATATCAGTCAGCAAGTGAATCCATACAGCGCCTCTTCAGCTGAAGGAATTGAACGTGTATTTCCATTGGCCGATACGGTGAAGTTACATCGCAGTTATCGCTCTACCTGGGAGATCACGGCATTTGCACAGCGGATTGCACACAATCCGGACCTGATCCCGATGGAACGACACGGTCAGGAACCTGTTATTAAAGGTCTTGGAAGCAATACTGAAGAAGCTGAAGAGATCAGAAAACTGATCGCGCAATTCAAAAATTCAGGACATCAATCGCTTGGCATTATTTGTAAAACACTGGAACAGGCTGAGGTATTAAAGTTCGAACTGAATTCACCGGAGATACACCTGCTTACACCTGACAGCACGTCCTTCCAGGAAGGTATCATCATTACCACAGCTCACCTCGCAAAAGGGTTAGAGTTTGATGAAGTGATTGTTCCTTTTGCTTCCTCCAGGAATTATCACACGGAAGTAGACAGACGAATGCTGTATATTGCCTGTACCCGGGCGATGCATGCCCTTACTCTTACATACGCTAAGGAATTGACAAAATTTGTTGCCTGAGGTGCACAAGTAGCTACTCAGCCATAGCAGGATCTGTTTTTCCTTCCTGTCCGGTTTCAACGCGTCCTGCAAAGCGATACTCAAAAACAGAGTTTCCCTGAATACGTACGGAAGAATCATACCACCCGAATGATTTGTCTAATGCAAGGCGAATCGTTGCCTTTTCATTTGCAGCTACCTTTTTGTTTTGAGCGCTTTGCTTGTAGGCATTGTCTTCAACATTCACGATTATTGCCTGGCTGCTTTTGTTTGAAAGGGTAAACACAACATTGCCAGTGAGTTTTTTCTTTGCATCGGTTTCGTAATCGCACACCACTTCGATCAACGGATCATTGACGCTACCCTTGAACTCACGGAAGAAACCATTGGGGCCATATACGGCTAAATGATAATTGCCGCTTACAAACTCGGTTTGCTCCCAGGTATCCAACAACGCATCACCCGGTGTAACGGCATAGGTTCGGTTTGTAAATTCATTTCCATGACAGTAAACATGAAAGGGTGATCCAGCCGCGGTGCCGCCAAAAACTTTATTTCGTGCTTCAAAACTGATCTCCACCTTGTGCCCGGTCGTGAGTTTTCCATTTGCATGTAACTCATACGGTAATGCACGCGATGTGCGTGTTCCTTTCTCCTGACGCGGTAATACCGAACTAGCCGGAGTTTGATTTACTTTTTCAACCTCTGCTGTTGACAGCGGATGAAAGTCAGCCGGAAGTTTCTTGAATTGCGCTTTATGAATTCCCTCTACAAATTCATCCCGTGTTAAAAATTCCGGCAGTGGGATCTTTTCACCATTATAAGGTTTGAACGAAGAGGTGAGGTCACCGCATACGGTGCGTCTCCATTCGCTGATATTCGATTCTTTTATGTTCTTGCCGGTTTTATGGCTGAGGAATTTTTCCAGGAATTGAAGAATGGAAGTATGATCAAAAACTTGTGAGCAGATGGCACCGCCACGACTCCAGGGTGAAGCTATAACCAGAGGAACACGGTAGCCCAGGCCAATCGGGCCGCCCCGTGCATGTGAAGCTGGTTTTCGTTTCAGATCCTGTTCGAGCGAAACATATTCTGTCAGCGTATCAATATTTTTAGAAACCTTGCCTGATTTAACATCACCCTGAACCGGAGGAACAAAAGGAGGCACATGATCAAAGTATCCGTCATTCTCATCGTAGCAAAGAATGAAAATTGTTTTCTTCCAAACCTCCGGATTCTGTGTGAGAATATCCATCGTTTCAGACAGATACCATGCACCGTACCATGGGGCACCGGGGTGGTCTGAAAAATTCTCCGGGGCAACCAACCATGAAACGGCAGGAAGTTTCCCGTTCTTCACATCTTCACGGAATTGATATAAGACATCCCCTTTGGGGATTTTCATTTCCCGTTCAGTTCCATTATCTGAATACTTCAACGAAGTTACTTCATGGTAATCGGCATCACCGGTATTGGTATCAAATGCTTTTTTATGAAGACTCTTCTCAAAGGTTGAAAGCTTCTCATAATTCTCCGGTGTATATTTTTCGATATGAATCAGGGATGCTTCCAGTTCCTTCCTGCCACGCTCCAATAGCCGTTTCAGACGTGTCAACTCCTCTCCTTCCGGAAGTGTTTTTGCTTTTTCTTCTCCGGCATTGATCTCCTTTCGCAGCCACTCAATTTTCTGCGGGAGGTATTTCATGAATGCCGGATGAAACCTCACGTGATATTGTTCAAAAAACTCTATTGGGTTATCACCAAAATTAGAGAGCCATGCATCTTCTTCGCCTTCAAACCCCACGCCCACACTGATCTCATTCTGATATATTTTCCAGGAGATATTGTTTTCTTCCAAACGTTCAGGAAACGTTTTCCAGCGTGCCTCTGAATCGTAATCCGTTTCTTCATTGCGTATCCGTGCCACAGTTTGATCATCATCACGCGTTTTACCTGTCCAGAGATAAAGACGGTTCGGTGTTGTTCCGGTCAGGCTTGAACAAAAATTCTGATCACATACAGTAAATGCATCGGCCAGTGAATAATAGAATGGAACGTCCTGCCGGTTATAATAGCCCATGGTCAGGGGCATGTGATTATATTCCGGGTGTCCTGACTTTTTTGCTTCAAGCCATTTATCATAGCGGCCACCGTTGCGCGCATCGGTCTGGTCCGTCCATCCATGCGGAAGAGATCCCATCCATGTGGCGTTGGTGTCTTTTATGTTCAGGCGGAAGGGTATATAGGTTTCTCCTTTGGCGTTGGTCTGCAGCCACACTGAATTTTTATTCGGAAGCTTGATGGCGCGCGGATCATTAAATCCACGAACACCCTGAAGTGAACCATAGCAGTGATCGAACGACCGGTTCTCCTGCATGAGAATAACAATATGTTCCGCATCCAGGTAGGTAGTACCGGCTTCCGGATTAATTGCAAACGCGCGTTCAATAGATGGTGGAAGAATGCTGGTGAAGCCTGCAGCACCAGAAAGTAATGCTGCCTTTTTTAAAAATTCTCTGCGTGAATCCATAGGTAAGGCGTGATTGTAAGTAAATGTAGAGAACCTGAATATGAATATGGATGACGATCACTGAATTTAAAAATATGGTAATCAAATGGTAAAGCGTTCTTCAAGCCATTACTTAGGAAAGTAAAGAATAATTATCTTGTAACACTGGTCTGACTGTCTATGGATAACATCGCTGGCTTGTGCCTTTTCCTGATCACCTTATACACTTCATACAGAGGTTTACAGGATACGGTATATTTCAGCAAATACGCATTCCGGATTGACCGGATTCAGGTTCACAAAGAATATAAACGGCTAATCACATCAGGGTTCCTGCACGCAGACTGGATGCATCTTATTTTTAACATGATTGCGATGTACAGTTTTGCAGGAGGTCTTGAATCGCTCCTGGGTATTCCAAAATTATTGCTGGTGTATTTTGGAAGTTTGATTTGTGGAAACCTGCTGTCACTTTATATCCATCGGAATAACAGTGCCTATACGGCAATAGGCGCATCGGGAGCAGTAAGCGGTTTAGTATATGCTTCCATCGCTTTGTTTCCGGGGATTGAACTGAGTTTGTTATTCCTTCCCGTTTTCATTCCCGGATGGGCGTTCGGCTTACTGTATACAGCATATACGATTTACGGGATCCGTTCTAAACGGGATAACATTGGTCATGAGGCACATCTGGGTGGCGGGTTAACCGGAATGATCATCGGATTAATTCTGTATCCGGATGCATTGTTATTAAATATGCTACCCATTCTGGTTATCCTTATTCCTTCACTGATTTTTCTATACTTCGTTTTCACACGGCCAGAGTTTCTTATTACCGGTACATTAAAGCCCAAAACATCCGGTACATACACAATCGATGACCGGTATCATACTATCAGGCGAAATGACGAAAAAGAGCTTGACCGGCTGCTCGAAAAGATCCATAAAACCGGCATGGAAAGTCTCAGTAAACCGGAACGTGAAAAGCTGGAAAAACTTTCCGGAAAAAGTTAAAAAAAGGCTTTTTCTACTGACATAGGGTTGTCACTACCCATACGTTTCTTTGAATATCATACTAAAGAAACACCCTTATGCAGCTCAAAATATTCTCCGGGAAAGTGTCCAAATCACTGGCAGTAGGTCAGCGGAAAAGGACTGCTAAAACCATCAGGCCGACTTATAACCAGGGCGGTTTCGATCTATGGTCTCAGGGAACGGATGGTGAAAGGGAAATGGCCCTTTTATTCCTTGACATCCGGAATTTCACACCATTGATAGAAGCTTATGGGGCCGTGGATACTATTCACATCATTAAAAAATTACTGGTCAATTTTCAAAACGTGATCCGGATGCATCATGGCCGTATTATTGAAACTACGGGAGACGGGTTTTATGCAGCATTTGGATTTGACCGGAACATTAAGGACGCAGCCAACGATGCCGTTGCCAGTGGAATGGCGATACTTAAAAACCTGGACATACTGAATCGCACTTCATTCGAGGAAAAACTCGACCGGAAAATTGAAGCAGGCATTGGCATACATACGGGTAAAGTTGCAACCGGAACAATACGCTTGGGTAATGAAGACCATCTCGTGGTGATGGGATATCCAGTTAACGTTGCATCACGACTTCAAACTGCGACAAAAGAATTCAATAACAATCTGATCATTTCATCGGCTGTGTTTCAGCTTCTGAATTCTCATCCTGCCGGTCGGACAATCACAAGCAAGCGTTTAAAGGGTTTGTCAGAAAGCTTACAATTACACCTGATCGGTACTGCTTATTATGCACAGCAGACAATGCTTGAAGTATAGATAAATATTTTTTTAAGCTGAATCTGTGAAAATTTCGCAGGCTATGGTGATGGATTTATTCTAAACTAATGAATATGGAAACCCGTCAGGCTTTGTTCCGTTCAATACTGAAAATCAAAAAGTCCGATAGAGTCCAATTATAGTTCCTTATAATTTATTATCGACTACACTCTACTCAGCATTTCATTTTGTATTTGAATGATCACCGGTGTAAACCCGAATGATCGTGTACATTTTGAATTGTTCGTTGATCACTTAACCTTAAACAAATCCACATGACACAGAAACCATCAAGTGCATTTATTGGCGCATCATGGGTTGCATTAGGCACCGGAATGATCGGTTATTTAATCGGTCTCTGGAGATCGGAAATGCAGCTCAATGAGAAAGGCTACTATTTTACTGTACTGATGTACGGACTCTTTTCGGTTGTATCACTCCAGAAGAGTGTGCGTGATCGCCTGGAAAACCTTCCGGTCACTGACATCTATTATGGCCTCAGTTGGTTTTCAACAATCCTGGCCATCGTACTACTGATTATTGGCTTATGGAATGCAACGTTGCTGCCCAGTGAAAAGGGCTTTTACGCCTTTGCATTTCTGCTCGCCTTATTTGCAGCCATTGCTGTTCAAAAGAACACCCGCGATGTGCAGGCTGCTGAAAAAGATAACCCGGTTCTTTAGCCGGTTGAAAACACAAGGAGGTCATCGGCAGATGGCCTTCTTTGTTTTTACCAATCCATTTTCTGTAACCCCGGCAAGGGTATTCCGTTAAGAACTGGAATACGATTTTTTCAAAGCCCATGAAAAAAATAGATATTCTAAATTTCATTACCGATTTCCGGAAGTCTCCCAATAGCATTAAAACTCATCGCGACCTGGTCAATCATCTTGGGCCGGTGAATCAGGGTGCCATCGATACGATGCTGGCAGAATTGCAGCAGGCCAAAGTAATCAAACAGACTGAACTCGATGGTGAAAAAGCCTTCCAGGTGATTGCCCGTTAGCATCCGGCATTTGATCATTCGTCTGACTTGCTTACCTTATTCTATAAAGCGTTTCCCGGCTCGGCTGGTAAATCATGAAAGTCAGCAAAATCACCACACTCATTGACCAGGAGGAAGTAAAGAGCCAACTCCAGCGAACGTATTTACTCATTACGTTCTTCACCTTTCTCCTCGCTTTTGCCACGCTGAATTTTGCTGTGGTAAGCCAGGGTATGGTCATATTTTATGGAGGTTTAAAAACCTTTATTATGCTTTGTTCCTTCGTATTGGCGTTTCTGATTTATCAGATTGTTGTATTAAAAGCCCTAAAAAAAAGAATCAAACAGGAGCTGAGAATATCAGTAGTTTTTAAGGTTATTCAAACCACGATTGAGATAAGCCTTCCTTCCACCATCATGTTCTACATGCTTCGTGAATTAAACATGACGGTATTCCTTGATTCACCGGTATATCTGATCTATTTTCTCTTCATCATCCTCTCCATACTCCACCTCGACTACCGGATGAATATCTATGCCGGTTCATTAGCAGCGTTGCAATATATTCTGCTTACCTACTATGGATTTAATTTTGCCAAACCGGATGCACTTCACATTTCTACTACACCCGAAAATGCACACTACGTGAGAAGTATTCTTCTTTTTCTCAGTGGTGGAGCAGCAGCATTCGTTTCGATGAAACTCAAAAACAGGATCAAAACCAATTACATTTTCCAGCAGGAAAAAAATGAGCTTGAATTATTGTTCGGCCAGCAGGTGTCCCGTGAGGTTTCCAAAACCCTTATTGAGAAGAAGGGTGAGACGAAAAAGATCGAGGCCACAGTTATGTTCCTCGACATCCGGAATTTTACTGGCTTTGCTGATACCCATACGGCTGAAGAAGTGATCGACTTCCAGAATAAGGTACTATCCCCCGTAATTGAAATCATTAATCAACACCAGGGTGTGGTATTTCAGATATTGGGTGATGGTGTAATGGCCTGCTTTGGGTCACCGGTAGAAAACGTCCTTCATGCCGATATGGCTTTTCAGTCGGGATTGAACATTCTTAAAAAAATACAAGAGCTTTCAGAACAGAATATCATTCCCGCTACCGCTGTTGGTATCGGCTTACATAGTGGACTGTTAGTAACGGGCAATATCGGTAACGAATACAGAAAGCAATTCTCCATCAGTGGAACACCCGTGATCATTGCTTCGCGAATTGAACAACTCAATAAAAAATACAGCTCGCAATTCCTTTTGTCCGGTACGGTATATGATCAGATCACACTCGGGAAAGCTGATGTCAGTTTCATCGGCAAAGAAGAATTAAAAGGAATTACCAGGCCTGTTGATGTGTACCGCGTAAAATAACCCCCTGATTAACTAACTTGTGCTATCTTCGGAACACTTTCTGTTTTTATGAGTCATAAGAAATACCGGGAAGACAATAATTGCCTTAACTGCGGGGCTACGGTTGAAAAGAAATTCTGCACCGAATGCGGACAGGAGAACATTGAGCTTCACGACACCTTTGTGCATATGGCCGGGCATTTCCTGGCAGATTACTTTCATTATGACTCAAAGTTCTTCAAAAGCCTTGGCTATCTTTTTACACGACCTGGCTTTCTCACCAAAGAATATCTGGACGGAAAAAGAGTTAACTATATTCCACCCCTCAGGTTATTTTTTTTCATCACGATCATATCGGTGCTTATTTCTTCTTTGTATAATAAGCGTTTCGAAAAAGAGATCCTTGAGAAAACGGTACATGTAACGCACTCAACCGATAGTACAGCAGCCACTGAAATTGAGCTTGATAAGCTTACAGGTGACGAGAAAGCAAAAGTTGAAAAGCTGAATCAAGGCATGAAAAATTTCATTCATGACCTGAAGTATATATCATTTTTTTTACTTCCCGTCTATGCCTTTGCTTTCAGGGTGGTGAATTTGAAAAGTAAAAAATTCTATGTAGATCATTTGATCTACACAATGCATCTTCAATCGTTCGTATTTGCCCTGGTTGCCATTGTCCTCATCATACCACTCCTTATTTACGCCCCGGCTCACTACATCGTGCAGCACATCGTGATAGGCAGCACTATTCTTTACACCATTCTTTCGCTTCGTTACCTCTACCAGCAAAGTTGGTTGAAGACAATAGCCAAGGCCCTGTTGGCTTTGTCTTTTGTGGGAATCATTACCGGAATCATAAGATTAGCGTATATGTGGATACCTTATTTTTTTGAGGGATGACATCACGTTACGAACCCATCGAGACATTCCTCAGTGCCCTTAAGGGAAAACATAAATTCCTTTACTGATCTATCTCAAACACGGACCCAAACGCTATCATCAGATTCGGAAAAAATTCTCAGCCGCCAGTGAACGCATCCTCATCAAACAACTGAAGGAACTTGTAAGCCAGGGAATTCTTCAGAAAAAAATTATTGGTACAAAACCTCCGCTCCAGGTCGATTATAGTATGACTCCATATGGTTATACCCTGTGTAATGTGATTAAACACATGTGGGACTGGGGGGAAACACACGCCAGAAAAAAACACTGAAGAATTTGAACTATCACTTTTTGTAAGGTCTTGCCCACGCGCCCTTACGATTATAGTTTTAAAACAAAAACATGTTACATCTCGCACAAGTAAATATTGCCCGCATGCTGGCACCTCTTGATCATCCCATCATGAAAGATTTTGTAGCGAATCTCGATCCGGTTAATACCCTGGCCGAAAACAGCAACGGATTTGTATGGCGGCTTAAGGATGATTCCAACAACGCAACCACCCTTCGTGTATTTGACGATGATTTTATGATTGTAAACCTTTCTGTTTGGAAAAGTACAGACTCGCTCTTTGACTATGTTTATAAATCAGATCACGTAAAGGTTTTCAAACGAAAAAAAGAATGGTTTGAACGATTGCCTGAGATGCACATGGTACTTTGGTATGTACCGGCAGGGCATACACCCACAGTTGAAGAGGCGATCGAACGATTACTTTATCTTCGGGCAAATGGTGAAACACCATATGCTTTCTCATTCCGAAAAAGATTTGAGCCTAAAGATGTTGCAACTTTCAACCTTAAAAATCAGGTGAGCTTAAACAAATTAAAATTTCTACCTTAGCTAATGAGCCCATCATGCTGTCGAATAAAAAAGACAGAGGATGGGCTTTGTATTTAAATCGATCCGTAAAGGATCATCAAAAAAAGAAACCTTCGTAGTTAGGTTTAGGTCAGGGACACAGTTGGAAGAAATTCCGACTCGTGTCCCTTGGCTTTTATGATCATATATAAAAAAGTTTCCCACGATACCGTGGGAAACTAACCAACCCTACTTACTACACTACTGCCAACGTAAGTTCTTTTCCGTTGCACGCTGCTTGACTGCATTAATCATGGCTGCATCAAGCATTTTATCTTTATCAGTCTGTGAGGTGTGCGTATCAATATACTCCTGGCGCTTTTTATTGAGTGCCTGAATTTCAGTCTGTATTTTCTTTCGTTCTTCTGACTTCTGCCTGACATATGCCTTACGTTGATCAACTGTCATGCCCTTCATCTCTTTAGGAAGATCCTCTTCCTTGGCAGAGGCGATTATCTTTTCGTCATCTTTGGCTGCATCCACCATATCCCAGGATGAATTCTTATAGGCATGTGAGCTTTTTGATACTGCACGCTCTACTTTATTGGCTTCACCGTAGCTTTCTGCATTAACATCCTGAACAGCCTGCTGTTCTTTTTTATAGGCTCCTGATTTTCCGTAGTACACATATGTATCATTAAGCTGATCATTCATCGCATCGATCTGCTTATCATAAGGTGTGGGTATGTATACGGTTTTGCGATTCTGTTCAATGCTCATATAAGTACCACCCGTAATATCTGCGCCACTTTTCCAATCCGTTCTCAGGCCTTCATTGAAGTCACCACAGAAAATAGTATTGACCACTACCCCTTTTTCTTTTGCCAGCGAACAGGCAGTTCGATAGGGTATCTCACCTTGTGTGAACGGTTCATTACCGGCTATGAAAATCATTTTCAGATCAGCAACCGAATTACTCCAGGCCAGTTGACTCAATGATGTACGGATCACATGACCACAGAATTCACTTCCGCCATTGGTAGTCAGCGCGAATAATTTTTCAGAAATAACATCCAGGTCATTCGTAAGCGGGCTTACCAGACGAATATAACCTTCTGAAGAAGGGAGGCCGTCATTGCCATATTCATACAACGCGATCTTAATATCAGGACGTGAGCCATCATCACATTTAGCCTTAGCCAGTTCATTCACAATTTTCCATAGCTGTGATTTGGCCTGATCGATAAGACCATCCATACTATTGCTGGTGTCGAGCAGCAAGGCAAGCATGATACTTTGATCTTTTTCAGGTTTGTCATCGCTCATTCTTTCAGAGCGCGCTGGCTGGCAGTTTACCAGGATCAGAAGACCAAAAACAAAAGCAAATGCCCGTGAAAGGCGTTTACTCACGGTGCGTAGATTTTTCATGGCAGTTAAATGTTTTAGTAAATCTTACGCTAAAAAAAACTATAGGATAGCTGCACTCCGCGAGTACAACTACCCACTGAGTAAAGCTAGGGTTTGGCTTAGGGAGCAGGTAAAACCAGCCAATTCAAGGAAATTTGCGTATTAAATAATGTTATTAACTTTCCGAATCTCATCTGGCGTATGATTAAAAAAGCTTACATGTTATGCCTTATCCTGGTGGCTTCCACAGTGCTGCATGCCCAGAAAGCATCACAGGAAAAAGATGAGCCTGTTAAATCGAAGTCATCTCAATCCTATTCAGACTTTAAGAAGAGATCTTCTTCCGAAAGCATAGACCGGATATTACGTGAAGCTGATAAACTAAAAACGAAAGAACCTGAGTTAGCTTTAACAAAGGTGCAGGAAGCCCTGGGGTTAAGCCTTACACAACGAGACGATTTCCATGAGGGGAAATCCTATCTTCTTTTGGGCGAAATCAATGAGAGTATTGAAGAGTGGAATCTGGCACTCGACAACTATAATCGTGCTTTTCAAAAACTTTCTGATCAATACAAAAGCACAAAAGAAAATCAACGAGCCTTAAAAGGGCTGGGGGACATGAATCTCAGGTTGGGCAACTATACGGCTGCGTTACAGCATTATCAGCAAATCCTGGATCAAAAACTGAATTCATCTGAAAGAACTGAACGTCAGCTGGATGTTTCAGAAGTATACTATCAGATGGGTGATTACCGCGGTGCACTGGATGTGATCGAGCGTATAAACTACAACTCGAAAATAAGTGATCCGGCTATCGAATCACGTATTCAAAATCAAAAGGCTAAAATTTACGCTCAGCTAAACGACCCGGGTAAAACGCGAGAAAGTTTTTCAAACTCAATTAACACACTCCGATCCAATAAAAAAGCGGATACAAAAGAACTGCTTCCTGAAGAACAGTATTTCCAGGATAACAAAGAAGAAATTGCAGGCGCACTCCGGAGCCAGGGCCGATATGATGATGAAATTGATATACGGAACCAATCCATTGAATATAACCTGGAGGCCAAAAATTTAAAAGAAGTAACAAAAGACAAGGTAGAACTCAGCAAAGTGTTTGAAGCCAAAGGGGAAACAACGGAGGCTATTACTGAACTGGAAGAGGCTGCACGAATAGCAGACACCATTAACAATCCCAAAGCACAGGCTAATGCTTATCTGGCGCTAGCGGATTTATATGACAAGAATGGCCGCAGTGTGCAGGCTATATCCGCCTATAAGAAGTATAGCTCCTCGGTTTCTCGATTGGAATCTTTGTCTGAAAAACAATTGAACGAAAAAGCTAACCTTCTCAAAATTCAGAAGGACATTGAAGAAGTGACAAAAAACATCTCCGTTGGGCAACGCGAAGAAACAATAGAACGTGCTACGGTAGCCCGGCAACAGCTCGTGATCTATGGTCTGCTTTTCATCATTGGCATAGTGCTCACCACATCGTACTTTATCTACAAGAATGCACAAGCCAGCAAGGTAGCCAATCAGCTTCTGGCCCTGAAGTCGTTACGAAGCCAGATGAATCCTCATTTCATCTTTAATGCGCTAAACTCTGTTAACCATTTTATTGCTCAACAGGATGAACGGACTGCCAATCGGTTCCTTTCGGAATTTTCTCAGCTTATGCGCCTGGTTCTGGAGAACTCGCAGGAGGATTTTATTACCCTACAAAAAGAACAGGAGATACTATCCCTGTATCTTAAACTTGAACATTACCGGTTCCGCGACAAGTTTGACTACGAAATCATATTGGATGAGGAAGTAAACACCGATACGGTACAAGTTCCTCCTATGCTCATTCAACCCTATATCGAAAATGCCGTGTGGCATGGATTAAGGTATAAGGAATCAAAAGGAAAACTGTCCCTGAAGTTCCGAAAAAAACAGAACACGTTAGTCGTGGAGATCATCGATGATGGTATAGGAAGAAAGCGATCGACTGAATTGAAAACCGAGAATCAGAAGAAGCACAATTCCACTGGTTTGAAAAATATTGAAGAACGGTTAACGATCATTAATAAAGTGTATAAAGCAAACTATCGCGTAAGCATTAATGATCTCAATGATCCTTCCGGAACACAGGTATTAATCTATTTACCCCTTAATGGAAATCAGGCATGAAAGCGGTGATCATTGACGATGAGAAAGACAGCCGGGAAATTCTCGCCAACTACTTAACCAAGTATTGCCCGGATGTTCAGGTAAAGGGTTTTGGTGAATCAGTTGCTACCGGACTGGAAGCCATTAAAAAACATCAACCTGATATTGTCTTTCTGGATATTGAAATGCCGTACGGCAATGGATTTGATCTACTGGATAAAGTTGGTGATGTTACCTTCGAAACGATTTTTGTCACAGCCTTTGACAATTATGCCATTCAGGCATTGAATCAGAGTGCGGCCTATTATCTGCTTAAGCCTATCGATATCGATGAGCTTATTAAAGCGGTGGAGAAGATCAGGAAGGAACGTAATGAAGGTAACTACACCCAACATGCGCGGATATTACTTGACAATATCCGAACAAATGGACCGCAAAAGATCATGCTACCTACACTGGAGGGTTTTGAGATTGTTACCATCAACAGCATTTTATACTGTGAAGCGGTTGATAACTTTACCCGCTTTTATTTCGAGGCAGGTACTCCCCTGTTAATTTGCAGAACGCTCAAGTATTTTGAAGAAGTATTGAAAGAACACCGGTTTTTAAGAATACACCGGTCGTACGTGGTGAATCCTGATTTTGTAGTGCGCTACTCGAAAGGTAAAGGCGGATATGTTACCATGAAAAACAACCAGGAACTGGAAATTTCACCAAATAAGAAAAAAGAGTTTCTGGAACTGTTTGAACGTTGATTACAAGTTTTCTCCGGGAACGTCAGTTGTTCTTATAAATCCTGACAATAAACACATAATCCGTCCATTGTTTTACTTGCTGAACACGCGAGCTGTTCTTCAGTGAATTTTGTTTCGGCAAAATCAACGGTACCAACAGGGAGTCTGTCTTTACGCTATCAATAACATTCAGAAGCTTAGTAGACTTAATGGCGAATGCCGCGCCTGTAGTTTCCGTTTGAATACCACTGATCATACCAATCAGGTCGCCTTTGTTGTTCAACAATGGCCCTCCACTATTTCCGGGGTTTACCGGAACAGATATCTGATAGGCATTGGGATTTTGTTTATACCCGGTAAGGGCACTCACTGATCCTTCACCGAACACAATATCTTCACGTGGAAAGCCCAGCGTATAAACATCTTCTGCCAGATTAGCCTCAACCTTAGCAATGGTAAAGGGAATTGCTCCAATCAACCGGATAGAATCGATTTTCAGAATAGATACATCATTAGCCGGATCACTGCTTACCACCGAAGCCTTAAAAGATCCATAGGTTGAATTCTCTATATATATAGAGTCTGCATCTTTCACTACGTGATAACTGGTGGCCAGATAACCATTTGCTGAAATCAGAAAACCTGTGCCCGCATAGTTACCGGGAAGAATTTTTCCTTTTTCCTTTGTTGCCGCAATGTCTTTCATCATGATAGACTGCGACTTCTTGATCTGGTCAACATTTCTGCGAAGCTCTTTATAGTAGGCTGTCTGTTTTGTTTCAAGATCACGCGTCATAAATAAAGTACCCACTATACTGATTAATGCTACAGACGCGGCAACGGCCGTCATTGGCCAGTATTTTTTCCAGGTGCTGCCCGTGGTTTTATGAATTGGTACAACCGGAGTTTCTTTCTCCAATTCCGCATGGATGTCATCAAGGTTGGTTTTCAGTTCTCTCCGCTCGCCATATTCATGAAGGGCTTTTATCAACTTCAGTTGTTGTTCTACTTTATGCCTGAATTCTGAATCGGTATGCATTCTTTGCTCAAGGGCAACGGTTTCATCTGCAGGTAATTTACCTTTAGCGTACAGGTCTATCCATTCATAGAGGGTTTGTTCTGAATTCATGATCGGTCAACTTTTACTACGTATTCTCAAAAAACAATTTTTTTAATCGCTGCAGGCACTTGTACTTCTGGTTTTTGGCGTTGTCTGCATTGGTATACCCGAATTTGTCGCGGATAGCCTCCATGGAGAGATCACGGATATAAAAATCCTCAATGATACTCCGGCAAGGCTCACCCAACCCATCCAGCGCTTTGCTCATCTGGCTGAACTGTTTTTCACGTTCATCCATATCGAGCATTACATCATCGATCTGAAGAAAAGTTTCGGTCTCATCGATATTCCCATGAAACCGTTTTTTCTCAGAAAGACGTTTCAGCCACAATCTCCGGCAAATAGCATACAGGAAGGTTTTGATCCTGCAGGTAAGCCGGAAATGCTCCTGCTGAACGCGCTCATAAAAGGCTATTACAGCTTCCTGGTAAATGTCTTTTGCTTCCTGCTCAGTTCCACTATTGGAACATACCAGGTTCATTACCATGGGAAAATGCATTTTGTAGAGCTCCCGGAGCACTACTTCATTCTTTTTCCTGATCTCTGAAACGATCAGTTCATCCACGTAATACTCCACTTTTCAGCAAGGTCAACTTTATACAAATGTTCCCCGAAGGTAACCCAAAGAAAAATAATCTTTCGCATGGGTGACCTTCCGTAAATCCCGGTATAAAGTGAAATTTTTAAAAACCTATAAACTATGAAAAAACTGATCGCATTATTAGCTGTTTGTGGCTTTGCCATCGCTTTCGCTGCTTGTGGCAAGAAGGCTGAAACTGCTGAACAAGCTGCTGACTCTGCAGCTACTGCAGTAGAAACAATCGCTGATTCGGCTGTTGAAGTAATTGACAGTACAGCAGATGCTGCTGTTGATTCTATTAAAGCGGCTCACTAAGCAACCAGACACACCCACTCGGTCACACCCACACACCATTCTCTGGAATATGCATTATTCCGGATAGGGAACGGTCCTGCAGATACTCTGACTATCTGCAGGATCCGCGACCCTGAGGGTTATACTGTCTGAAAATCAAAGCATCTCTGCTTGTTTCAAACCAAAAAACAAAAACAGTATGAAAAACCTCATCTTTATTTTGACACCCATCATTCTGATCGTTCTTATTGCTTGTGGCAAGAAAGCAGAAGTGGCTGAATCTACGATAGACAGCATGGAAGCTTCCGATCCCGCAGCCCTTCAACTCGCATCAACTCCCCGTACAGACTTGTATTCTAATGGAAAAACGAAGATCATCAAGACACTTAACTACCGGTTTGAAGTAGACAATGTCAAAAAAAGCACGGAGGCAATTGAAGCCGCTGTAAAAAAATATCCGGCTTATATCTCCGCGTCAAATCTTCACCTGGAAAATCCCATACTGGAGAACAACATCACCATCCGAGTTCAAAGTGAATACTTCCAGGATTTATTAAAAGACATTGACCAGCAGGCGCGCTTTGTGAATTTCCGCGATGTTAAAACCGAAGATGTTGCCAAAGAGTTTGTTGACCTGGAATCACGCCTGAAAACAAAACGTGAAGTAGAAGAGCGCTACATGGAAATCCTCCGGAAAAAAGCCGGTACTATTGAAGAACTTTTAAACGCTGAGCAGCAAATTGGTGAGCTTCATGAAGAAATTGAAGCGACCATCAGCCGTATCAACTACCTGAAAGACCAGGTGAGCTACAGCACTTTAAATCTTGAGTTTTATCAAACGATTTCACAGGAAGTTGCAGCAATCGATCCGGTATCATATTCCAGTCAATTCCTACATGCACTAAAATCCGGATGGAATGGCGTTATGAATCTTGTCATCGGATTAGCCTACATCTGGCCTCTGATCTTTTTGGTCATGCTGGTTTATCTGGCTTACCGATTCTTAAAGAAGAAGAATGTTTCCTTGAAAGTCTGAATGTTAAGGTGCCTGGTGTCTTTGAGGTAATACAGTAACCACAAAGACATCAGGCTTTTTAAATTTTCATGAGAGCTGAATACATATTTGCCCTCTCATAAATCGAAGGTTCCTCATCCAGTTTTATTACTTCAGAAAATCCAATTTCCTTCACCAACCCAATGAGCGAATGAAAACTGATCGGATACGGCACCCATGGATTTGAATGATCCGTATCATACTCAATCAGTATCACATGAGCTGCAGGCTTCAGCATACAACGGACGGTATTCATAAACACTACCTTGTTTTCAACGAAGTGCAATGCATTTGCCATGATGATACCGTCCAGAAGCTCAATGTCCAGTTTGTCATGAACAAAATCCTTCCTGACTTTCTCTATGCTGATGTTCTTTCTTTTTGATTCAATTCCGTGAAGAGCTCCTCCATCTTTATCAATGGCGTAGATCTTACTTTGTTCGGGTAAAAGCGTAGAAAGCGCTTCCGTGAATAAACCCTTTCCTGAACCGAAATCTGCCCACACCTGCCGGGTATGAGTTTGTTCTATACCCCCTTCTAATAAGCGTGCGGCTACGGTTAGTTCCATAATACCTTAACAATAAAACGGAGGTAAAAAATCCCTTGCGTCTGTAATGGTGAAATTCCTGACCGGGAGAAAATATGACGTGAAAGCGGATTACTTATTTTTGGGCAGCTTGAAACGCATTCTTACCTTAACTTTATCCGTTACCGGTTCCGTATCGCGCCTGGTAGGATTCCATTTTGGGCCCTGCTTAATGAGGCGGACTACCTCTTCATCACAACCGAAGCCAATACCCTTGAGAATATTAAAGTCGCTGATCTTTCCGGATGTATCCACCGTAAACTGAACCGTGACTCTGCCTTCAATTTTGTTTTCGATTGCCTGCTCCGGATACCGTAAATTTTGCTCGAGATATTGCTTATACGCCACTCGTCCACCGGCAGGTACGGCCAGTTCAAGTATTGGGATTTCTTTTTCTTCTTCCGTTCGTTCCACACCATAACCTACCACCACTACTTCACTTAACTGTGATACATCCTGATCCAGGGACACATCGAGCACAGATTCCTGCGGAACAGGTTCTTCCAGTGTTTCCATGCCAATAAATGAAAATACCAGGTCTGATTTATTATCGTCAATGTGGATCTGGTAATTACCCAAAGCATCTGTTACAGTCCCGACATCTGTACCCTTGATCAACACATTTACGCCTGGTATTCCATCACCCTGTTCATCCGTTACTCTGCCCGAGATCGTGCGTTCAGTTACTGCTCTCTTACTACGATATTCATCAGACTCTGCCTGAATCCCTGCTGTTCGCCCTTGCAATGCCTCAGCCACATCTTCAGCGGCTTGCGTTTTCGCTTCAGCTCTCTCCGGTAGGGCAGTCTTCTCAATAGGCTGGCTGTATGAAAAAGATGTTTCTTTGTCACGGTCAAGCACTACGTCCTGTTGCGCCAGAACAGGTTCCTGAGCAGGAATACTCTTATTCTTGAATGAAATAAACCCATCTGTCTTATGATCATCCTTCATAGTAAGTTGCTCATCTGATTCAGATGGCGTCACTTGAATGCCCTGAACGATCGCTGGTTTTGATGAAGCGATCTTTGGTTCTTCCACCGCAGCCTCCGGTGTAACGGTTGATACTTCGTTCTCAGAAACAATTGAATCAGAAGCAACCGGACCTTGCGACTGTGGTGTAGCGGGCAATTGTTTTTCCTCTTTTTTAAGTGCCAGATCGGAATTCGTTTCACGCTGCATGAACTTCATCACCACAAAAGTTGATATTGCCACAAGAGCCAGTCCTGCGGCAATACGTGCCGGCCAAACCCAGAAGGGAATAACTTTGCCTTTTTGATTAACGCGATCATGCAAAGCCAGATGAAGTTGCTTCAGGTCATCAGATAATTCCACTGAAGATATCTGTTCCGCTCCTTCTAAAGCCTCCATTAAAAACGGATCGTCCAGTGCCCTGCGTTCCAAGGCATTTCGTTCGGCAGGCGTCAACTCTCCCTTCACATATTTTTCAATATCGTGTCTGCTGTTAGCCACGTTGTTCCATACAGATTTTAAGGTTCCGTTTACCGTTTTGTATATAGCTTTTCACTTTATTATCGTCATAGCCTGTTAGCTGAACGATCTCCTTGTAGCATTTCTGCTGCAGGTAAAACAACTGAACACAGTGTTTCTGTTCATCTGCCAGGGTATCAATACACTTTTCCAATTTACTAAGATTTGACTCCATTTCCGGCCCCTCATCCGGATGCAAAACCGTGTCGTTTTCCATAATAGAAGGCGAAATTTCTTCAAAATATTTGCCTTTGGCCGACCGAAGCTGCATTAAACAGTAATTCCGGGCTGAAACATAAAGCCAGCTCTTAAAATGGGTCACTTCATGGCCTTTTAATCCGGGGATGAGCTTTTCAAATATCTGCATTACGGCATCCCGGCTCTCCTCTCGGTTTTTCAGGTATTTCAGGCACACGCCATATACCATTGACATGTACCGTCCATACAGTTCGCCAAGTGCATTCAGGTCATTTCCCTGCTTGTGCAAAGCAATGAGCTGCTGATCAGAAAGCGATTTGTAATCGGGCATGGTGTTGAAAAATAGAAAAAAATTCCAAAACCGTTATGGAATTCTGCAACAGCCGACATCTGATATCCAAAGTTAAATTCATCATTTATGAAAATTGCACTCTGGATACTCAGTGTCTTCCTGGTGTTTTCATCAGGGGCGCAAAAACCTGCAACACGGACAATCACAGGAAAAGTAACAGCCGTCAGCGATGGAAGCGCGCTTCCGGGAGTAACCGTTGTTCTGAAAGGAACGACAACAGCCTCTGTCACGGATCTCAATGGTACATATACTATAGTAGTCCCATCAACTGGTGGACACCTGGTGTTTTCATTCGTTGGAATGAAATCCTTAGAAGCGAAAATCGGGACTTCAAATCAGATCAATATAAGCCTGACGGAAGACACCACCTCACTTTCCGAAGTTGTTGTTACGGGATACACTACTAAACCCATGAAAAGCCAGGTAGGAGCTCCAGCCGTTGCGATGGATAAGATGACCGGGTACGTTAACTATGAATCCGAATTCAGCCAGGCACCTGTCTGGAACACGGAGGAATACGATGCTATCAACGAAAATATTTTTCACGATGCTGTTCGCAATCCGCTGTCAACATTTTCTATTGATGTAGACGCTGCATCTTACAGCAACATGAGACGGTTCATCAACCTGGGACAGCGTCCGCCTAAAGATGCTGTACGCATTGAAGAGCTGGTAAACTATTTTGATTATGATTACACACAACCCCAGACCGATCATCCGTTTGAAGTGATCACCGAAATCTCCACTGCTCCGTGGAATTCAAAACACAAACTTGTTCATATTGGATTACAGGGAAAGAAAATACCTACTGAAAATCTTCCCCCATCTAATCTGGTATTCCTGATTGATGTATCCGGTTCAATGGATGAGGCAAACAAACTTCCCTTATTAAAATCTTCTTTCAAGATGCTGGTAGAAGAACTCCGCGAACAGGACTATGTTTCGATTGTGGTGTATGCTGGTGCTGCCGGGTTAGTGCTTGAGCCTACATCAGGCGCAGCGAAAAAGAAAATTATTGAAGCGCTTGATCAGCTGGAAGCGGGTGGATCAACAGCGGGTGGTGAAGGGATTAACCTGGCCTATGCCGTTGCCAAACAAAATTTCAGAAAGGATGGCAATAACCGGGTGATCCTCGCCACCGATGGCGACTTCAATGTGGGTGAATCCAGTAATGCCTCCATGGAGAGACTTATTGAAGAGAAACGCAAAGACGGAATATTTCTTACCGTGCTAGGCTACGGGATGGGCAATTACAAAGATTCCAAAATGGAAATTCTCTCCGATAAGGGAAATGGAAACTATGCTTACATCGATAACATCACTGAAGCCCGTAAGGTGTTGGTGAATGAATTCGGAGGAACACTATTCACCATTGCTAAAGATGTTAAACTTCAGGTTGAATTTAATCCCGCTAAAGTAAAAGCGTATCGCCTGATCGGTTATGAGAACCGAATGCTGAAAAGTGAAGATTTCAACAATGATAAAAAAGATGCCGGAGAGCTGGGATCAGGCCATACCGTTACTGCGCTTTACGAGATCATTCCTGCTGGTGTTGACAGTGAATTTTTCAGGATTGACGAACTGAAATATCAAACCACTACAGTAGATCCTGCTGCCAGCAAATCGAAAGAACTCATGACCATTAAACTACGCTATAAAAAGCCGGATGAGGACGTGAGCCAGCTAATCACACATCCATTAAATGATGAGAACATTCCCCTTGCAAAAACATCGGACAATTTCCGGTGGTCAGCATCAGTAGCTGCATTCGGTATGCTGCTTCGCGAATCTGAATATGTGAAGGGGTTCAGTTATGACCGTGTAGCACAACTGGCCGAGTCTGCACGGGGCACGGATAAAGAGGGGTACCGGATTGAATTCATCAACATGGTGAAATCATTCGGATCATTGGCCAGCCGTTAGCCAAAACCAGGGTTATCCTCTTCGTGAGGATAACCCTTCTTTATTTTTACCCTCTCCGGATAGGTACATTAAAAGCTGTGGAATACCCGGAGCCACCCTTCAAAGCAACCACCTCTTCGTTTATTTGCAGCCTGATAAAGAAATGTGGAATTCAACTCTAAATTCTACTCCTACATACTTTTTCCCTATTTTTGCCAATCCATGGAAGAAACTCTAGAGACCCCCAGACAACATTACTCCGATACCGAGAAGCAACATGTATTCAACAACGAGTTTATGCCACACGTCAACTCGATGTACAACTTTGCTTACCGGCTCACCCTTGACTCCGATGACGCGAAAGATTTACTTCAGGATACCTATCTGAAGGCGTATCGCTTCATTGATTCCTTTCAACAAGGAACTAATGCCAAGGCATGGCTGTTTCGAATTTTGAAAAACAGCTTCATAAACGACTACCGGAAGAAGACCAAAGAACCTTCCAAGGTAGATTATCAGGAAGTTGAGAGTTATTACAACTCAGAGGATGTTGACAGGCAAATTACGCCCGATCTGCGTGTGGAGGCGCTTAAAGACATGATCGGTGACGAGATCTCCAATGCCTTAAACTCCCTTGATGTAGACTTCAGAACTGTAATTATACTGTGCGACCTGGAAGGATTTAAGTATGAAGAAATGGCTAAAATACTAGACATTCCGATTGGTACTGTACGAAGCCGGCTTCATCGCGCACGCAACCTGCTGAAGGAAAAACTTAGTGAATACGCCAAGCAAATGGGTTACAATAACGCCTAAACCTTATGAATCCTGATAACATGAAGCAAGACTGTTCTGAAAAAAATGAATGCCTTAAAATGCTTCAAGCCATTTTAGATGGTGAAGCAACGGCAGAACAGAAAGAGCACTTCTTAAAACATCATTTGGAAGAGTGCATGCCCTGCTATAAGAACTATCACCTGGAAGTGGCCATTCGCCAGCTTCTGAAATCAAAATGTTGTAGTGAAGCACCGCAGGAATTGGTGGACAGCATCAAAACAAAGGTTATTCAAAACTTGTCCCGTTAATGCCTGGCAAAGCACTCATTTTTTCAGCTCCTTCCGGTTCCGGAAAAACTACGATTGTAAGACATCTGCTTAATACAAATTCCGATTTAGGTTTCTCTATATCCGCTTCAACCCGTGACAAGCGGGGACGCACCGAAGAAAACGGAAAAGATTACTACTTTCTCACACCTGAAGATTTCAAGAATAAAATCGACAATGATGAATTCATTGAATGGGAGGAAGTATATGCAGGAAATTTTTACGGCACATTGAAATCCGAGATCGAACGCATCTGGAAAGAAGGCAAGAATGTGATCTTTGATGTCGATGTAAAGGGCGGTCTCAACCTGAAAAAATATTTCGGTGATAAAGCACTGGCTGTTTTTGTAAAGGTTCCCTCCTTTGAGGTGCTGAAGGTCAGGCTTAAGGATCGCGGTACCGAATCAGAAGAGAGCTTGTCACGAAGATTATTTAAGGCCAAATTTGAAATGACATTTCAGGATAAGTTTGATGTGGTTGTTGTCAATGAAAACCTGGACAAGTCACTGGCTGAAGCTCAGAAACTGTACGATGACTTTAAAAAGAAATAGCGTAAGCTTCTGAAAGCTGGCGCTATCCCTGGGAAAGAAACCGTGCTCTTTTAGTATCTTTCCCCTCATGAACCCTCCTGTTAAAATCGGTCTCTTCTTTGGTTCATTCAATCCCATTCACATGGGGCACCTCATTATTGCCAATCTTGTCGCTGAAACCACTGATCTTAAAAAAGTGTGGTTTGTAGTGTCACCGCAGAATCCGTTTAAACCCAGTAAAGGTCTGCTGCATGAATTTGACCGGTATGATATGGTCCGCGCAGCTATCTATGATAACTACAAGCTGGAAGTATCCGACATAGAATTCAATTTACCCAAGCCCAGTTACACCATTCACACGTTGGTGCACCTTCGCGAAAAACATCCGGATAAACAATTCAGGCTCATTATAGGAGAAGATAATCTGGAAGGATTCACGCGTTGGAAAAACTATGAACGGATTCTGGAAGATTATGGACTTTACGTTTATAAACGTCCGGGCGTGCAACTTTCTGAACTGAAAGAGCATCCTAACGTTACGTTTGTAGACGCACCTTTGCTGGATATTTCCGCCACGTTTATCCGGAGTTGTATCCGGAATAAACAATCGGTACGGTACCTGGTACCCGATGCCGTAGAGCAGATCATTCAGGCCAAAGGATTCTACCAGGATTAAAAACCCGATCTCTACCTGCATGTACCCATCCCCACCGAAGTATACGTTTTTCAAATGCTTCTCATTTCCCATTCGTTTGCTTTTATCCATTGTGCTTATTTCAGTGACCTTGTCCAGCTATGGCAGTGGAGTGAAAGGAACCATACAGGATGAGACAGGTAAGCCAATGCCCTATGCTACAATCTTCGTGAAACAGACGGGAACAGGTACAACCACAAACGAAAATGGTTACTACGAAATCACACTCGACTCCGGCCGTTACGAGTTAGTCTTTCAGTTTCTCGGTTATGAATCACAGGTACGCGTTGTAGACCTTCTGAAGACTTCTATCATTGAACTTAATATCTCACTAAAACCACAGGCTACGGTGCTACCAACCTTTGTGGTTCAAGACAACAATGAAGACCCTGCCTATACCATTATGCGTAAGGCAATCGCCAAAGCCAAATACCATACGCAACAACTGGATACCTATTCAGCACGCGTATATGTTAAAGGAACCGGTAAACTGAAAGATTATCCCTGGCTTGCCAAGCGCGCTCTTGAAAAAGAAGGCATCAAAAAGAACCGGGTCTTTATATCTGAATCCGTAAGCGAAATCAAATATACCCGCCCGAAAAAATTTGAAGAGAAAGTTATCTCCATCCGGTCTGATGGAAAGGATAACAACACGTCACCAACACCATACATCTTTGGAAGCTTTTACGAGTCTGAAATTGCCGGAACTGTTTCACCTCTGTCTCCACGGGCATTCTCCTATTATAAATTCGAATACCTGGGAACTTTCACGGACCGGAATTACGAAGTGAGTAAAATAAAAGTTACACCACGTGCCAAAGGTGATAACGTGGTGGATGGAATAATTAACATCGTGGAAGACTGGTGGAGCATTCACAGTATGGATATACACACCACTAAACTCGGGATTGATTTCTTTATCACCGCCATGTATGCCCCTATTGAAGACAAGGCATGGTTACCGGTGTCGCACCAGTTTAAAATAGATGGGAAGGTTTTCGGGTTTGAATTTGAATACAAATACCTCGCAACAGTAAGTGACTACAAGATAAAACTGAATGAGGCTCTCTTTGTAGAGCACGATAAGATGGAAGTGATCGATGAGAAGATCCAGAAAGAAGAAGCTAAAAAGATTGAGAAAAAAAACGCCTCAACGTCAAAATCAAAAACAACCGATGCCAATCAATTGGGTGAACGGCTTGCTTCGGGAAAAGAGATCACCCGGAAAGAATTGAAAACCATCATGAAAGAATATGAGAAAGAAGAACGCCAGCAGGAGAAAGAACCAGAGGTAATTTCAGACATGTCTTTCAAGGTAGATAGCGGGGCCTATAAAAAAGATTCGGTATACTGGACCACAATACGTCCTGTTCCTTTAACAACGGAAGAGGTTGTGGGCTATCATAAAACTGACAGCCTTGCCAAAGTAGAACGCAGGAACGAAGCGGGTGACACCCTCAAGCCGTCCAAACATAAAGGGTTTCAACTGTGGGACCTGCTTATCGGAGATTCTTACCCGATATCAGAACACTCCAATTTCAAAATTCATTTTCCCATGCCTGGATTCAACACCGTAGAAGGATGGAACTTTGTGTATAAAGTTTCATTCGGCACCATACTTCAGGACACCAATAAAACCCGGTTCACCATCACTCCGGCTTTCCGATATGCATTCTCCCGCGAAGTAGCCTCTGGAAATCTGGAGTTCCTCCTGCGGAATAAAAAATACAGACTTGAAATTGAGGGCGGACGCTATGTAAAACAGTATAATCCGGATGAACCTATTCTTCCCATCATCAACGATTTCACCACGTTGCTTCAGGAAAAGAACCTCATGAAACTTTATGAGCGCAGGTACATTGACATTCTGTACCGAAGAAAATTCAGCGACTACATCTCAGCCACAGGAACACTTTCGTGGGCAAGGCGCCATGAGTTAGAGAACACGACTGACTACAAATGGGTAGACCGAAGTCATATTGAAGATTATACACCTAACCGTCCGGTGAATGCTGAACTGGAAGATACCGCCTTTCCTGATCATGAAGCCTTCGTGGCTTCGCTGAATATTACTACCAGGCCCTGGCTGAAGTATCGGATAAGAAACGGTGAGAAAATTGAAGTGGACTATTCCTCGCCCGTTCTTTCGTTCGATTACCGTAAAGGTATTTCGGGAGCTTTCGGAAGTGATGTTGATTTTGACCAGATCGAAGCCGGGATCAAGCACACCTTCCGCATCGGTGTACGCGGCCGAATGCATATTGGCTTGCGGGGTGGAATGTTTCTGAATGACAACGATATGTATTTTATGGACTACAAACATTTCCTGGGTAACCTGACACCATTCATGACAACCGATCCGGCCGGTAGCTATCGGCTGCTGGACTACTATGCATTCAGCACGGCCGATAAATACTTTGCCGGAAACGCTTATTATGAATTCAGGCGATTCCTGGTAACCAGCCTTCCATTTGTGCGCGTGATGGGAATCCGTGAAAACATTTTCGTGAATTATCTGGCTACTCCATACTCGCAAAACTATACTGAGTTGGGTTATGCTATTGACGGAATCTTCCGCATCTTCCGGCTTGAATTTGCTACGAATTTTGTTGACGGTAATTACCAAACCTATGGCTTCCGGATTGGTATTGCGACCAGCATCGCTATAGGTTTCTCTGACAACTGATCCGCATTTTCAATCAGCAGCGATTCATTATCTTGCTGCATGCAAATCGGGCTGGATGATTTTCTCAGACTTCGGAAAGAATTTCCAATAGTGGATGTTCGCTCAGAAGGTGAATATGGCGAAGGTCATATCCTGCAGGCAATGAATATTCCTATTCTTAATAATGCTGAGCGCATACAGGTAGGCACAGACTATAAACAAAAAGGTCAGCAGGAAGCCATCCGTACAGGTTTCAGACTTGTTGGTCCTCGGTTAGCTTCCATCATAGAAGAAACAGAAAAGATCGGGGATGAAATTCTCGTTCATTGCTGGCGCGGAGGAATGCGTTCATCCAATTTCTGTCAGTTCGTGGAGATGGCGAAAATAAAAACACATTCACTTACAGGCGGCTATAAAGCCTACCGGCAACGGGCGCTTGATTCATTTAAATCGCCCTTTAATTTTATTATCCTTGGTGGCTCTACCGGAAGCGGAAAAAGTGAAGTGCTGCGTGAATTAAAAAATGCCGGTGAACAGGTGATTGATCTGGAAAGTCTGGCGAAACATAAAGGTTCCGTATTCGGTGGATTGATGATGCCGCCACAGCCCACAACTGAGCAATTTCAGAATGAATTGTTTGAAGAAATAATAAAACTGGATCTCAGCAAACGGATATGGATTGAAGACGAATCAATTGCTGTTGGGAAAATATTTTTGCCAGAACCGTTGTGGCGTCAAATGAATGCAAGCGCTGTAGTTGAATTACAGGTGGATAAGACAACCCGAATTGAAAGGCTGGTTGCCGAATATGGGATAGCCGATAAATCGGAATTTTTAAAAGCGATGGAAAAGATCATCAAGAAGTTAGGCGGTCAGCATTTTAATGCCGCGCGTGAAAAACTTTTGGCTGGTGACATGTCTTCAACCATTGACATTCTTTTGACATATTATGACAAGGCCTACAACAACGGACTTATCAAAAAGCAAAACAGAATAGTTTCCAGAATAGAATGGGATGGAAAACTTGCAGGCCACTGTGCATCAGAACTGCAAAAGATCAAGATCAATCAACTGCAAAAACAATTTAAATAGTAATTAGGCCACAACGGCACGAAGACACGAAGGTTCACTAAGTACATTACAAATTCCCTTGTGCTGCTTTGTCTTAGTGACTTCTTGGCAAGCATCAAAGTTCAAGAATTACAAGATGATCCTTTTGATCCCGTCCTTTATCAGCGGAACATTGAAATTGATAAGGTAGCCTAATCTAAGTCCTGTTAGTCTAAGTTGACTAAGTACCTGTGCCTGCCACACTGGATTTACCTGATCAACTGCCTTCACTTCAACAACTACCTTATTATTTACAAGCATATCCAAGCGCAATCCCTCATTGAATGTAATACCATCATAGCAAATTGGTATCTCCAGTTGTCTGGCAACTGCCAGTTCTTTTTTTCTCAATTCATGAGCCAGGCATACTTCGTAAACCTTCTCCAGGAGTCCGGGGCCTAAATGTGAATGAACCTTAAAACAAGCATTAATAATGGAACGGCCTATCACCTCTTCTTCTTCAGTAAGTTTTGCAAATTGCATACAACGGAATTTCTTTGTGAAACTTTGTGTCCTTGTGCCCTTGTGGCAAGGCTATCAAGATAAACATTTTCTATGGAACCTGTTAAACTCACGCAATACAGTCACGGTGCCGGATGCGGATGCAAAATTTCACCAGCTGTGCTGGACACCATGCTTCATTCAGACTCTCCAAAAATATCCTTTACCAATTTATTGGTAGGGAATGAATCAAAGGATGACGCTGCCGTTTTTGATTTAGGCGATGGAACCTGCATCATCAGCACCACCGATTTTTTCATGCCCATTGTAGATGACCCATATACCTTTGGTGCCATTGCTTCCGTCAATGCCATCAGTGATGTATACGCGATGGGTGGCGAGCCTATTATGGCCATTGCTATTCTGGGCTGGCCGATCAATAAAATTCCAGCGGATGTTGCCCGGGGTGTACTGGAAGGAAGCCGTAAAGTTTGTGCAGAAGCCGGAATTCCATTGGCCGGTGGTCATAGTATCGATTGTCCTGAACCGGTTTTTGGATTAGCCGTGACGGGCAAACTCAAAAAAGAAAATCTCAAACGGAATGACACCGCCCGTGCTGGCTCTCTGTTGTACTTAACAAAATCACTGGGCATCGGTATCATCACTACAGCACAGAAAAAAGGAATAGTCAAAGAGGAACACTATCAAACTGCCGTGAGCTCTATGCTGAAATTAAATTCTCTGGGAAGTGATCTCGGGAAATTATCGTATGTGAGTGCTCTGACCGATGTCACCGGTTTTGGTTTACTGGGACATCTGTGTGAGGTTTGTGAAGGCAGCAACCTTTCTGCTGAGATTCAATTCGACCGTGTTCCCAAATTTGATTTTTTAACGGATTACATTCAGCAGAAAAGTATACCGGGAGGCACGAATCGTAACTGGGATAGTTATGGATCAAAAATAGGTCCGATAACTGATGAGCAAAAAGCTATTCTGGCTGATCCTCAAACCAGCGGTGGATTATTGATCATGGTGGATGAAAATCGCCAGGAAGAATTTGAATCTTTTGCAAAAGAGAAAGGATTTAACCTGAGACCTTTCGGTCGTCTGACTAGCCCAAAGTCATCATCACTGATAACGGTTAATTAAGACTTACAGAAAAGCCAGGCTTAATATCCCCAGAAGCATGATCACTTTGCAAAAGGTACTAAGCCACGCAAAGTCTTTTGTTGTGTCTGCACGGATCAACCGATAGAGTAACCACAGCAACGGGATAAATAAGAAAAGAAGATAGTATTTGATGGGAAGTGCTTTATAAAATTCATTCAACATGAATACCGTAACCGAGAAGATCAGCAGTATGGTATAAATAACAAACTTCGTTCTGCGAAGACCCCATACAATTGGAAGCGTTCTGCATCCAAAGGTATTATCACCCTTAAGGTCTTCCATGTCCTTGATGATTTCACGAACGAGGGTCATCGAAAACGCAAAGCTTGCATATATTAAAACCAGCGAGTTGCTTGTGTGATAATGTATCTCCAGAATCCATACGGACAAGCCTGTAAGAAATGCCACCGTTAAATTTCCAATGAAGGGAAGACGTTTCAGGTTGTTGGAATACAGCCAAAGCAGGAATACAGAAAGAACGTTTACTGCGACTATCCGCCAGGAAACTAAAAACCCCAGCAAAACTCCCATCCCGGAAAGCACAATGTGAAAAAGTATGGCATACCTTCGGGTGATGCTTTTACCGATAACCACCCGCTGAGGCTTATTGATGTAGTCAATTTTTACATCATAGTAGTCATTGATGATATAGCCGGCTGCGGCAATCAGGATCGTTGATGTCGATATAACAAAGAGCGAAAAATCAGTAAGGGTATGTTCACCTATTAAGAAGCCAGCTGTAAAATACTGTGCCAGACCAATGATAACCAGATTACCAAAGCGTGTAAGCTTCAGCAAAGATTCCAGAAAAGAACCCGAAGACCTGGTTTCTGTGTTAGCCATGAACATGTTCACGGCAAAAGTAAGAAGCGGGTTGTTAAGATTATGTTAGTTTGCCCACACTTTATTACATATCAGCGAATGAAAGACCTGCCATGACCATCATTCGGGTCATGGCAGGAAAGTTCTGATCAGAATTTCAGGGTCATCATCGCCATAAAATTTGTTCCGGCCTGCGGATAGTAATAAGGGGCACCATCGTAGGCGTATCCATTCGAGGAGTATTCAACATCGAAGAGGTTGTTCACCAATAGACTGAATCCTATCTCTTCACGGGTTTTAAATACGTAGGTATAATTGAACCTGACATCATTCAACACATAACTACCTAGTTTAAGCGATTTTGTTTCCGTGTTATCCAGGTATTGCTCACCTACCAACTTTGTCATCCAGACAGCCTGAAAACCCTTGAATGCATTCCAGGTCAGCTGGCTCCCACCTATCCAGTTAGGCGACAGGATAATGTTTGTATTCCGTGTGTCAGCCAGATTGTTTTCGTCTACTATGTAATCTTTATTCTTATTGATGCTACCGGTAACATTAGCGTTCAGGAAAAACTTACTGCCCAACTTTACACCTCCGGAAATTTCGACACCGGTCCGATAACTGCTACCCACATTAGCCCGGATAGGATTCCCTACATTATTCAGTTCACCCGTAAGCACAAGCTGATCTTTGTAATTCATGTAGTACAGGTTAACCTCAAGGTTGTACTGCGTTGATGATTTTCTCCAACCGAGTTCCAGATCCTGGAGTGTTTCTGCTTTTGGTTTGACATCACCATCCAGGTAATCCGTACGGTTAGGTTCGCGGTTAGCTACAGCCCACGAGGCGTACAATACGTCATTCGATTGCGTGGTGTAGCTCAAGCCCAACTTGGGATTAAAGAAATTAAACGAGTCGCTGACGTCATAGTCATTCAAGTCGTCATCCGTTCCCTGCGTTTGATAATCTATTTTGCGGAACTGCAGATCAGCAAATACATTCCATGCAGGTGAAAATGCATAGTTCAACTTGCCATAGATATTGAAATCATCCTTTTGTGATTCACCTTCGTAATAATGCTGGCGAATTTTGGAATTGCTGGCATACTGACCCCAGATGATCTCTCCGAAATGTTTTGCATTGCCATACCGGTTATACGCTCCTCCGATCGTCAGGCTTGTTTTTTCTTTCTCATAGTTCAGCGAGAAGGTGGTGCCGTAAAATTTATTGTCCAGCCATTTCCGGATGATGAAGTCTGCTGTTGCGATGGTCTCGCCTCCGATGACAATGTCGTCCAGGCCAAGCTCTGCAAATGGTTTCTGCTGTTTATATTGTTCATAGTACCCCCGGCCGTAGGTATAGTGTAACGAAACATTTGCATTCCAGTAAGTATCGATTTGCTGCGTAAGATGGAGTTGATAATGATCCTGCCGGTAATCATCCACTTCGTTATCATAATAGCCGATTACTTCCCAGAGCCCATTATACAATGCGCCTGCAGAGTTGAATGTGCGATCAGTCTTTAAAGTAGCTTCATCCACTCCATTCCACGATTGATACGTATTTTCATGGCCGCCAAAGTATATCGCCTTGACAATGGTTTTGGCACCATAATATCCACCACTGAAGTAATAGGACACCAGATCAGATGCAGCTCTGTCAATGTAACCATCAGACGTGATTTTGGAAGCCCGTGCGTCAAATGTCCAGTGATTCTTTATAAGACCAGTACCAGCACTTGCTGTAAAGCGCTGTGTGTTGAATGAACCAATGCCCAGCATCGCTTCTGCGTAAGGGTCTCTTCGCTGTGAGAGTGTTTGCACGTTTACACTTCCACCAAAAGAACCTGCACCATTTGATGAAGTACCTACACCACGCTGGATCTGCACACTTTGTGTAGATGATGCGATGTCTGGAATATCAACCCAGAATGTTCCCTGAGATTCACTGTCATTATACGGAATGCCATTGATCGTTACGTTGATCCGTGTAGCGTCACTGCCACGAATACGAAGACCTGTATAGCCAATACCTGCTCCGGCATCTGAAGTAGTAACTACGGAAGGCGTCCAGTTCAGGAGATATGGCATATCCTGGCCGAAATTCTGATCCTGAATTTCCTTGCGATTTACATTGACAAAGGCCGTGGGTGTTTTCTCGTTGGCACGCGTTGCTGATACCACTACTTCTTCCGTGAATTGAACACCTTCTTCCATAAGAACAGTGACCTCAGTGGATTCTGTGAGGACAACCTTTTGGGTTTTATTCTGGTAACCGAGGAAGCTTACCAAAATGGTGTATTCACCAGACCTTAGATTCTCAATTTGAAACCTTCCGTTCTCATCGGCTACCGTAAACTTACCTGACTGAACCAGCTGAACAGAGGCTCCACCCAGAGCCTGCATGCTTTTAGCATCCTTTACAGTACCAGTGATAAACAATTCCTGCGCAGAAACATACGCGGACGACAGCATCAGGGCTGCCATAACTACTGACTTAAACATTTTAACTTATGTTGGTTTTAAACTGCAGCGCACAGGGGAATGCACCTGCGTACGTTTAACCTTACCTTCCCTTCGACCGCATTACCGGCATCAGGTTCATTGGGTATGATCTCAGCCCGTTATATTAAGGCACCCCTTTCAATTGCATTCTTTCAAATGCTTCTAACGTGTGTGTGTGCGTGTGATGCACAAAGGTATACTCAGATTTGTTAAAATTCCAAATGTATCTTACATGGCATACGTAGGGTTAATTCCTTTTGGCGTTGAATTTGCATTATCGAAAACGATTGATTTTTCATAAATTGAATAATCTCTCAGAGCCCAAACAAATTCAGAATCTACTTTAACCCTATTCCTATGAAAATTTTCATGCGATTCAAATTTCTATTTTTGGTATTGTTGGGGACTCTTGCCCTACCGTTGCATGCACAAAAAATAGGTTTGCTTCTTGACAGTTATGTTTCCGACCGATGGTATCTCGATAAAAAGCTTTTTGTTGATAAAGTAACCGAGTTGGGTGGCGAGTGCCAGGTTGAGGTTGCGTACGGTGATCCTGTGGAACAGGTCAATTTAAGTAAGAAAATGATCGAGCAGGGTGTAAAAGTATTGGTGGTCGTTGCCGTTGACGCAGCAAAATCAGCAGAGATAGCCACCATTGCAAAGGCCGCTAACGTACCCGTGATATCTTACGACAGACTTATCTTAAGCAATGCGGTGACTATCTACATTTCCTATAACAACGAAAAAGTCGGATCACTTCAGGCTGAGTATATGATCAGGCAAAAACCTGCTGGAAAATATGTACTGATCAACGGGCCTGTAGAAGATAATAATGCTGTACAATTCAGAGATGGTCAGATGAAAGTTTTACGCCCACACATAAGCAGTGGTAAAATAAAAATACTGGGTGATTTCATTCAAAGCGATTGGGGTGAAATTGGTGCGCTTATGAAGGTTGATGAATTCCTGACCAGCTCAACGGAAAAACCGGATGTTATCATTGCAGCAAATGACGCCCTGGCTAACGGTGCTATACAGGCAATGCCAGCAGACCTCGTAGGTAAAGTTGGTGTTACCGGTCAGGACGCTGACTTGGGTGGCCTGCGGAATATTATTGCCGGCAAACAATCCATGACCATCTATAAGCCACTGAAACCACTCGCACAATTAGCCGCAGTAACCGCCATTAAACTGGCCAAAGGAGAAGCTGTGAAAGGAGAAACCCGCGTAAACAGCGGAAATGTTTCTGTAGAAGCTATCTTGCTTGATCCTATTGTAGTTGATAAGAACAATTACAAGGATACCGTTGTTAAAGACGGTCACGTATCCATATCAGAACTTATAAAATAAGTATTGGCTCATGATCCATGCTACCGTAAGCAATAAGGTTTTTGAAATTGACTCAGCAGAAAAGGGTTTTGTAGTCAATTCACAACCTGTGGAATGGGATGTTTCCAGATTTTCAGAAGGCCATTTCAGTATCCTTTTTAAAAATAAAAGCTATCGTGCCGAGGTGGTGAAGACTGACCAGGCAACGAAAACATTCACGATAAAAATCAACGGTAAACAGCATACTGTTGAACTCAAAGATAAGTTTGACATGCTGCTGGAAAAAATGGGGATGAAATCCGGAGCTTCCGGGAAAGTCAATGTACTCAAGGCACCTATGCCTGGACTTATTATTGACCTGAAAGTAAAGCCCGGTGATGTGGTAAAAGCAGGTGAACCATTGCTTGTCCTGGAGGCTATGAAGATGGAAAACATCATCAAATCTCCGGGTGAGGGCGAAGTGAAGATGGTAAATGTTAAAAAAGGTGATCGGGTAGAAAAGAACCAGGTACTTATATCATTTTAGTGAATCAATTTCACCGGTAAATCGAAGGTGTAAACTGCCGCAAATTTTTCAAAGCTCCCGTCTTTGGAATATATTGCGGCAGTTTTATTAAAACTCACTCTCCTTCGAAATGAAGTACAAACGCATCCTCCTCAAACTCAGTGGTGAAGCCCTGCAGGGAAGTTCCAAAAGCACCAACATTGACCCGAAAGTTCTGGAACAGTATTGCGAAGAAATCAAGGCTCTCAGGGATCAGAAAATTGAGATCGCAATTGTTATTGGTGGCGGAAATATATTCAGAGGCGGCCAGGCTGAAGCTCTCGGGATTGACCGGGTTCAGGGCGATTATATGGGTATGCTTGCTACGGTAATCAATGCTATGGCACTGCAAAGCTCACTGGAACGTCATGGCGTGTACACACGTCTTATGGCGGGGATAAAAATGGAGCAGGTTTGCGAGCCCTTTATCCGCAGAAGAGCTATTCGTCATCTTGAAAAAGGCCGGATCGTAATTTTCGGTGCCGGTATAGGAAACCCTTATTTTACAACCGATTCAACCGCCAGTTTGCGGGCCATTGAAGTTCAGGCGGATGTTGTTCTGAAGGGAACCCGCGTTGATGGTGTTTACACCAAAGATCCGGAGAAATTCCCGGATGCCGTGCGCTATAATTCATTGTCGTTTCAGGAGGCCTATGAAAAGAATCTCAACATCATGGATATGACGGCCTTTACCTTGTGCATGGAAAACAAGCTTCCCATTATTGTTTTCGACATGAACAAAAAAGGAAACCTGTTAAAGGTTGTGAAAGGAGAAGAAGCGGGAACATTGATCAGTTAAAAACGCAATTCATAATTTCACACAAATACGCTACTACGCTATGGAAGAAATTGAACTATACCTGGAAGATGCCAAAGACTCCATGACGAAGGCACTCAACCACGTTGGTCACGAACTGACCAAAATACGGGCCGGTAAAGCCAACCCGTCTATGCTGGATGGGATAATGGTTTCTTACTATGGAACAATGACACCATTAAATCAGGTATCTTCACTCACTACGCCCGATGCACGTACTATTTTTATCAAGCCCTGGGAAAAAGGGATGATCGTAGAAATTGAAAAATCCATTCGCGATGCCAACCTGGGACTGAACCCGCAGAACGATGGCCAACAAGTGATCATCAATGTACCCATGCTTACAGAAGAAAGACGCAAGCAACTGGTAAAACAAGTCGGCCAGGAATGTGAGCATGGAAAGGTTAGTGTTCGCAACATCCGGAAGGACACAAACGAAAACCTGAAGAAGATAAAAGGCGCATCTGAAGATGATATCAAAAACGCTGAAGAAGAAGTTCAGAACATGACCAACGACTTCATCGCTAAAATTGATGCCTTGATGAAGAAGAAAGAAGGAGAGATCATGACGGTGTAAATACATACCGAAGAATTCAAATGCGAATCCTGGCCGACAAGCCAGGATTTGTTTTTTCTAACGAATCCTCTGGCTAAATACGTTGCAGCACGTGCATCCGGTGTGCATCCAGTTTCAACAGGATGAACAGCAAGACGGTGAATCCCAGAAGTGATGATCCACCATAACTAAAGAAGGGAAGGGGTATACCAATAACCGGGAACAACCCGATGGTCATGGCAATGTTTGTCGCAAAGTGAAAAAAGAAAATACAGGCTACAGAGTATCCGTAAACACGTGCAAATTTATTTTTTTGTCGTTCTGCCAGAAAGATAACCCGAAGCAGTAAAGTCACGAACAGCGAAACAATAAAAAGACTTCCGATCCAGCCCTGCTCCTCACCAATCGTACAGAAAATAAAATCCGTGTATTGTTCCGGAACAAACTTGAGCTTGGTCTGTTCACCATCCAAAAATCCTTTTCCTAAAAACCCTCCGCTACCAATGGCTACTTTAGACTGATATACGTGATATCCCGCCCCTAATTGATCAAGTTCAGGATTGATCAGTACCATAACACGTTTTTGATGGTGAGGTTCCAGCAGGTTGTTAAAGATAAATTCCACACTGGTGATTGTCCCGGCCAGTACCAAAGCCCCTAGCGTGATGATCGCCCACCGTTTAAATTTTTTTCTACGATTAAAAAAAATCACGATCGCCCAGGCCCCGGCAATGATGCCGTATAAGAACCAGTTATTTTCCACCAGTAAGGTGAGGATGAAAATAATGGCTACACCCAAGCCAACTAATATCAGGAAAGGAGACATACCCTCGCGGTAGAATACCACGATAAACACAATAAAAACCATCGCTGTACCATAATCCTTTTGCATAAGGATCAGGAGTATTGGCGCCCCTATCATGGCAAAGAGAATGGCCTGGTTCCGGAGATTGTCCATACGAAACCCAACCGAACCGATATATTTTGCCAGAGCCAGTGCCGTGGCAAACTTGGCAAATTCAGAAGGCTGAACACCAAACGAACCTACACCAAGCCATGCGCGATTTCCACCTACTTCTTTACCTATGAAAGGAACCAGCAATAATAAAAACAGGATCGCTCCATAAATCACGTAGGCGAAGGTCTCGTAAAACCGCATGTCGATAATCAGGATGGCCATGATCAGGATAAACGAAATAATGATGAACATCATTTGTTTGCCGGAATTGATGCTGAGGTCAATGATGGATTGATTTTCATCATAGCTGGCCGAATAGATATTTAACCAACCCCAAAGCACCATAATGCCGTAGATGAGTACCGTTACCCAGTCTACTTTATGCGATATTATTTCTATCCGTCTCACCGTGTTTCGTTAAGCGTTAATCGTTATCCGTTAATCGTAAATGCGAATGATTACTCCGAACGCGAGCATCACAATTAACGGATAACGATTAACGATTTCTAGTCCAAAAATTTTCCACGCAACACATAATCTTCAATGTTCTTGCGCTGGGTTCCTCCCAGTAAATATTTTTCAATCATCAAGCTGGCAATAGACGCTGCTGCTCTTCCACCCTGGCCGGAGAACTCTACATAAACTGACACGGCTATCTGCGGGTTGTTCTTCGGAGCGAAAGCGATGAATACAGAATGGTCGGGTCGTGGTTCATTCTGCACGGTTCCCGTCTTGCCACAAACAATTATATCTTTAAGTTTTGCGCGATACTGGCCTGTTCCCTCTTCCACCACACGTTGCATGGCATCGCGTGCAACCCTGAAGTTTACCGAGTCAATGGTTGTATAGTGACGCTCCATGTATACGGGTAAAGGCTTGCCGGAATTTCCGATCGACTTCACCAGGTGCGGTGTATAATAGAATCCTTTGTTGGCAACGGTCGCTGCAAAATTTGCCATCTGCAAGGGGACCACGAGGTTCTCACCTTCACCAATAGCGATGGAATAAATATTTGAGAATTTCCACGGGCGCCCGCCATAAGCACGATCATAATAGGCAGGACTTGGAACCAGTCCCCCTTTTTCATTTGGCAGATCGATACCGAGTGCTTTTCCAAAACCAAAGCTCCTCATGTGGCCGGTCCATTCTTCCAGCCCGATACGGGTATCATCAAACGGACTATCTGACTTTCCTTTATTCAGCATTCTGCGCAACACATCACGGAAATAAGGATTGCATGAGTTGGTAATGGCGCCTCTCAGATCTTCATTGGTATGCGGCCCATGGCAGTCGATCAGCGAACGGTCACAACGGATACGGGTCTCCGGTTTGATCACGCCTTCCTGCAACGCCACCATAGCCTGAGCAATTTTAAAAATTGAACCCGGCCGGTATTGCGCCATCAGTGGTCGATTGAATAAGGGCTTCAGCGTATCGTTGCTGATGAGTACAAAGTTCGAACTATAATGTTTGCCGGTAAGCAAGGTTGGATCATAGGACGGTCCGGAAACCATGGCCAGGATTTCACCTGTGGCTGGCTCTATAGCAATTATACTTCCGGCTTTTCCATTCAGCAGAAATTCTCCGTACTCCTGCAGATCAAGATCAATAGTTGATATAAGGTCCTGGCCGGGTAACGACTGCACATCGTATCGTCCGTCTTCATAAGAGCCTTTTACCACACCATCTTTATTACGCATGAGGTATTTAACACCACGTTTGCCACGCAGATACTCTTCGTAGTATGACTCTATCCCGCTCTGACCAATGTAGTCGCGCTGGCGATAGGTTCCGCTTTTATCTTTCTCCAGTTGACCTTTTGAAATTTCACTTACATAACCCAATGCATTCGCGGCAGCTTTCGATGCATACGCCCTGGTACTTCTGGCCTGAATAAAGAAACCCGGAAATTCATCGATGTTATCCTGGATCTTGGCCAGATCGTAATTCGAAAGCTTTTGTATGAATGGGTACGGCTGAAGTTCGTTGGCTTTCTTATTCTTTATTTCTGCGAGGAATGCTTTAAAAAAGCCACGAAGCTGAAGGGAATCAATTTCAAACACGTTACAGAACTGAGTGCTGTCGAATCGTTCAACCTCACGCAGGATGATCATCAGGTCGTATTCCGGATTGTTATAAACAATCAGCTTTCCATTTCTGTCTTTGATAAGACCGCGAACGGGAAACTGAGGTTCTTCCCGGATAGCGTTGACCGCGGCCAGATTTTTATAACTGTCTTCCAGCACCTGGATAAAAAATAATTTACCCAGGAAGATGACCCCAATCAACACAAAAACAATCTGAATGATCTCTTTCCGGCCCTCGTTCATGTATTCAATGTTTTACATCAAACGTAAACTGTATTTGAAATTACCTTCTTCTTCCAGGAAATAAAAACTGGGCTATCAGTACTACCAGTGTAGTGAAAATGGTACTGGTAATTACTTTCCACAGTGTAAACCAAAACATCGAAAAGCCTCCTGCTTCCAAAAAGAACAACAATCCATGGTGCAGAAAGATCATGGGCATGGTATACACCAGGAACCACTGCAGTCCGCCAAGCGCCAGGGATGGAGAAGCATTACTATCATAACCGCCCTGAGGGGTCATAGAGTTCAACCAATAGTTACGAACATACATCAGTAATACGCAGGCGAAAGCATGAAGCCCGAGACTTTCATAGAACAGATCAACCATGAATCCCATAACAAACCCGATCAGCATCAATACCAGCGGATTGGTTTCTACCGGAAGTGAAAGCAGGTAGATAACGTACAGAAAACAAAAGGCCGTATGAAACAGCACTACGTTTTGCAGGATCAGTACCTGGTAGAGCAGGTAAATGAAGAATGATATGACCTGAAGTATCCCCAGCCTGCTCATTTCTGCATTTCAATTATAATGTTCTCCACGGAATCCTGCTCGTGTTTCAGTTGACTCTTCACTATAGTCACGAATGAAAGTTTTCTGAAATCCTGTGAAAGTTTTACAGTCAGGTCATAAAACAGTGCTTCCTTCTGCAATTCAACTTTATCAATCGTTCCGATCATTACACCTTCCGGGAATACAGCACTGTAACCGGAGGTAACGACCGTATCGCCTACCGCGGGATTAACGTGTCGTGGAATGTATTTATAACTTATACGATCCGGATCGCGGCCTTCCCATTGGATAGTTCCAAAGTGACCCGTTCTTTTCAA
>DASXWH010000116.1:0-48466 GCA_036503775.1 Ohtaekwangia sp. | reverse complement strand
AACGTTGTGTGCCATAGCTTCGGGACAGTTGACCACCAGACATAAATGAAAAAAATACTAAAACGAATCGGACTAGGACTCCTCATTGGTTTTGCTCTTTTCCTTGGACTATTCATAGTACCATACTTTGCAAACATTGTTATGCCTTGGGACAGAGCTGAAGCAATTGAGACAGCTTTGACATGGGGCGGACTTGAGAACTTGCCAGACAACGCGGACATAACTTCGGTGGACACAAAAGGGAGCATGTTCACGAGAGAATTTATAATTGAATTCAACTGTGGACAGGAAGAATTAGAGGAATGGATTCAAAATAGCGGACTGACCAAATTGACTCCGAGGACAGATGACAACGGATTAAAAGTTTATCAAGTGACGGGACAAGAGGGCTCGATTGGCGGACACGTCTACATTGACAACGAAAAAGGAAACGTGATCATTGACATGAGTTGGAGTTAGAAGCTACAGCACACAACAATGTGTATAAGAAATGGCCTGGTTCGGTTTAAGGTAAAAGTATTATCTTTCTAGCACGCGCGGTTGTGTGGGACAGTTTTGCAGTAGGTCGCCAAAGTCATTCCTTCGTCATTTAACTTTGGCTCCTTTACCGGCCACTTCTTATACACGAGCGTTGTGTGCCATTTTTAAAAAAAAGTGACGGTTGACTTATGGAAATTATAAGATCAGTGAATCCTGAGAAGACCAACCTCAATTTTCTATGAAGACAGTCTTACTCTTAACTTTTGTAACACTTGCGACAACGTGCTTTGGACAGATTGACACGATAAGTATTTATTCCATCGCCTTGAAGTACTACAATGCTCACCTTGACAAAGAGAAATCCGGAACAACTGAAATATTCATCGAGAGTAACAATGGAATTACGGAGAAACTACCGGGACAAATTGGTGATAGACAGGTGACAATCTTGACGTGGGAGAATCAACTAGACGTTTATGCAAAGCATGACAATAAAATAAGGCACGTTAAAATATTTCCAGCCACGACAAAAGACGACTTGATTGAGGTCAATTTCACACCCTACTTTGGAGAATACAAAGGAAAAAAGAAAGGCTATTTTTTAGCACTCTCGGACTGGGTGACAGTTCAGTTTAAGTTTGACTGTTCAGACAATAAATTCAAATATTGGAACACGAAGACAGGCGGGATATAAAAAACGGCACACAACAAAAGCTATAAGTCATGGCGGCACGGTTGATATTTAATTTTTATATTTCGGTGTGCCGCCACGCCTTATAGCTAGACGTTGTGCGTCATGCTATGAGAGATTTTCAGGACACCATAGACAAAATATTTAATGAGATCGAAATTCGACTCTCTACATCGCTGTTGACTTACGGATTTCAAATTCATTCTCAGATTTCGACACCAAAAGACTTTGGATCAAGATATACTGAATGGAGAAACGAGACGGACAAGTACGCATTGCGACTGATCTGGGACGGAAAGGAAAGTTGGTTTTTAGTTGAGGAATCTCCATTTAGTAGGACCAAAGCTCCAAATTCCTGGGCCGATATTGTGTTAGTTCCTGTGGACAAAACCAAAGTGACAGACATGAGTTACAGATCTTCTTTGATAGAGGACATTATAAATGAAATAAAGTAGTTACGCACGAACGCACAACAATGTGTATATGCAATTTAAATTTGGTTAATTATTTACAAAGGGAAATTTAAACTGCATATACACGAACGTTGTGGGTAATGCTTTCAGGACAGAGTAGTCAACTTATGAGAAAATTAATATTATACCTTTTGACATTTTTTTCAATTGTGACCTATGGACAGGGACCCGAGGAGAGAGTTTTGTATGTGATAGACTCCGTAGCAATAATTGACGATCCAGGAGAAGATGAGGGAACCATTTCGGAGACAGACATCGAAACATTAACTGTTGTGACTAATAAGGTTGACATTGAGCGGCATGGCTACAAAGAATTGGATAAAATCATTTTTATCATAACCAAAGAGTACGCCAAAAGACCTGATGAGTTGAAGAAGATTCCGACAACAAAAAAAATGGAACGGAGAAATGGACAATGGTATTTATCCAAATCGACAGTGCCATACTCCGGACAATTCATCGACTACTTCTTTAACGGCAAGAAGCAGGGAGATGGGACATTGAAAGACGGAGTATTGGATGGACGCAGAAATGTTTACTATCAAAACGGAAACTTGAGCTATTATACTCATTATGTAAATGGAATCGAGACGGGTGAATCAAAAGAATATTTCATGAATGGGACTCTTCATCAGGAAGGGAGTTTCAAAAATGGGAAGGATGATGGGCTATGGAAAGAATGGTACTCTACAGGAACGCTCAAAAGACAGACAGAATTTAAGGAGGGGCAAGTCATTGGAGCAACCAAAGAGCATGATAAGTTTCATAAATTATTGTCGAGTGGGATAACAATGTTCAGGGACGGAAATTACCAAGGAGCAATTAAATCATATGATAAGGCTTTAGAGTTAAACCCAAATTATAGTGACGCCTATTTTCATCGTGGGACAGCTTACCTTAATGACTTCAAGTTTGACGAGGCGGTTAAGGATTTTGACAAAGCGATTGAATTAGAACCTCTTTACATGGAGGCTATAAGTAATAGAGCATTTGCCCGACTGAGAAAGTATGAATTCAAAAATAGTCGAACATTAAGCAAAAGCAGTGGAGTGACGGTTTTGGCATCTAAGGACAAAGTTGAAATTCCAAAGGACGAACTTGATAAGATATGCGCTGATCTTAAAAAAGGAATAGAGCTTGGAGACAATAAGCCGATGATCCTAGATGCACAGAAAACATATTGTCAATGAAAGCACTACCCACAACAAAATGTATAATCCATGGCGCTGATGAGGAGGACATTTTTTTATTTTTGCTCAGCGCCACGGCTTATACATAAACGTTGTAGGTCATTTCATTGGAAGGACTCTGAAGTGAGCGAAGCAGCCAGCCTCATCGCCTGCGAAGGTTATTGTCGGATCGGATAATTCTCCCGGATTATTTATTTTTGGAATGCTATGAAACCATTCCTCCTGACGCTGATTTTTGCCTGTGCTCTCCTTATCCCAGGCAAAGCCCAATCCACCACAACCCAAGCTCCGGCCGCACCCGCATGGACTGAAGCGGACAGAAAATTTCTGTTGGATAACCTCATTCGCTCAAGAGATGAGATTATAAACGAAACAAAGAACCTGACAAAGGAGCAGTGGAACTTTAAAGAAAGTCCTGACCGGTGGAGCATTAATCAGATCGTTGAACACATTGCCATCTGGGAATTACTTTTTATGCATGAAGTTTCACGTGCGCTAACCCGGGAACCAGATCCTTCATTTGCTTATGCTGTACCTGATAGCATTTTCTTTGATGACCCCAAAGGGGTAAAAAAGAATAACGCGTTGGAATACACCAAACCTTTTTCATTTGCCGTACCCTTAGGTAACAATGAAGGAAAGAACAATGTGGCCTGGCTCACTACGATGAGAAACGAGTCCATCGATTACCTGAAAAAAGAAACCAAGAACATCCAGTTACAATATGACTATTGTGCAGGGCCTAGTGTGCACCAATACTACATCATGATTTTCAGTCACACAGACAGGCATTTACGGCAGATCCGGAAAGTAAAGGTGCATTCCAATTATCCGAAGTAGACTCACCAACCCGATGAGTGAACCTATTCATGCGAATTACAACATCCGTACAGACGGTGACAGGATTGTAATTGATTATAAGAAAAGCCCGCGTGAATGGTTTCATTTCCTTTACTATGGCGTGCCTGGTGCATTACTGGTTGGAATCCCTTTACGTGTACTTTTTTCCATTAAACATTTTTCATCCACCACAGATGCGATATGGGTGATTGGATTTTTAGGAGTGGTTATGGTATGGGGCCTCTTTAAAATAGTTGTGGCTTGTGAAATTCTATTCCTGCCGACAACCGCATTACTCACCATTGACAAACAGGAAAAGACGATTACCGCTAAACTCATCTTCTTCAGAAAAGCAGTATTTACTTTTGACAGCATTAAGTTAATTCAGCTATGGGGTCATGACTCCACTGTTGAAAATTATCACGAAGGCCGTACTTTTAAAGGACGGTTGTATTTTCACCAGTTGCAGTTTTTAATGAAAGACGGTCGGGTTCGGAAAATACACAAGTTCCTTTCCGGTAAAGTCTGGATACCCACACGCCATAAAGAAACCACTGAAGTTAAGAATATCGCCAAGTATATTTCGAGATTTATCGAAGCGGAGACAGGTATTAAGTATGTGTGGCTGGGTACGAAGAAAGGTTTGAATAAATGACTCCGATCAAAGCAGGTATATCTTCCAATTCAGTTTCAAATGTGTTCCTTCAGAATTATTTTTAAGGATGCCAACAAATTTTTCTAAAACCGTGCTCATCCTCGGAGCCAATTCAGATGTAGCCAAGGAAGCCATTAAACGCTATGTTGAAAAAGGATATAAGGTGATTGCGGCTTCGCGGAGTACTAATCAATTGCAGGACCTGCTTGATGAAAATCCACAGCTAAAAGGAAACGTTGATATCCGGTATTTTGATGCCACAGCTTTCGAAACACATCAGGCGTTTTATGATGCATTGCCGGTAAAACCACACCTGGTATTGTATGCAGCGGGCTTTCAGGTACATAATGATGAAGCGTTAGTGAACTGGGAGGGAACCTTTCAGATGATGAAAGTGCACTATTGTGGTGCAGTATCTATTCTCAATATCATCGCTATGGATACACAGAATAAAAACCTGGAGCGTATTATCGGGTTGTCATCGTTGTCGGGCGTACGGGGAAGGAAAAGTAATTTCATTTACGGCAGCACAAAGTCGGCATTTACGCAATACCTCGCGGGGCTGAGGCAACATCTGGCGTCAAGAAAAATAACGGTGAATGTAGTAGTAGCGGGTTATATCCGCAGCAAGATGACAGCCGGTTTAGATCTTCCGGAATCACTGATCATGGAGCCTGCGTTTATCGCACAGCACGTGGTGGATGCGGGTAATGGATTTGCCATTGTTCCGGGCTTCAAATGGAAGATCATTTACCGGATATTGAAATTACTACCGGAACAACTCGTGGCGAAATTACCGTAGCTCACTCCACAGCAAACGCGACCAGCTCCCATACTTCGTTATTGACTGTATTGCGCATGGACAGGATCTTGTCGTGTATCTCATTAAAGCTGAGGTTGCCGTGTACTTTGCTCCAGACATCTGGCGGGTTGTTTTTCGTTATGTCCTCCCAGGTAGGATAACCATTCAGGGTTATATAGTTGAATTCATACTTGTCGCCATACGGAATGACCGGTTTGTATAAACTCCAGTTACTCATAATTCCTCTCGCCACACGTTCGGCATGAAAAGGCTTGAAATAGGTAATTTCCATTTTAACGTATTCGCTTTCAGGCCCGCCAGCGGTCTTTACCATATTTGCTACGATATATTTTGATGGCGCTTTAATGTTAATGACGGCTTCATCGATAACCTGAAATAATTGTTCCCAAACTACCTCACGCACCTGATCAGCTTTTTTTGAAATCTCAGTATTGCGGCCTGCATGTACTTTTTGGATGATCTCATCCACCCCGGCATAAGGAGCCTCTGTCTGTTTCCAGTCTGTAAATACATTGAACCGGACATAGTCATAGCTGGCACTGGTGCCCTGTGGATATTTTACACGATACATATACCAGGCAGATTTCTTTCCCTGTTTGATCAGCTGCTGGTGAACCGGAGACCAGAATTCTTTTTCCTGTACGATAAAGTCAGGAGACTTACTGCGTATAAACGCCAGCGATACATAGGCGGGTTTTGCTGTTTGGCTAACTGCTGCATTGCTGCAGATCAGCCAAAGTATTCCGGTTGACAGCGCAATGATGTCTTTTCTCATATCTGCAATGGTTTGTGCTTGTGAATTGCGGGAGAAGGTAGAATGAAATGCGTTTCGAAAACAATTGGCTCCGGCTAATTCATTGCTGAGTCTGGAGTGTGCTATTTTTATTTTGGTTATACCATCGCTTTTAAATTGCTATTTTAGGGAAAGAATCGGCATAACGCGCATTCAGCAATTAGTTCTTATGATATCAATACGGGCAGGGATCTCTGGGATATTCTTTTTACTTGGCATAACTGCATCGGGTCAGACCCGCGTTGAAAAATTCAAGCAACTGAAAACAGATAAAGACACCCTGGGTCAACGTTTGTTGCTGGAAGAGTGGCAGAATGCAACTCCGGATGATCCTGAATTATACGCCAGCTACTTTACCTACTATATTGAAAAAAGCCGTACCGAGAAGATTCGTCCGGTACATACAGATCAGGGTAAATACCTGCCCCTGAAGGATTCTGCCGGTCACATCACGGGTTATATGTATGGTGAAGCAACCTACAACCCGGATTACCTGGTTCCGGGATTTGAACGCATTGATGAAGGAATCAGCAAATTCCCCGACAGGCTGGATATGCGGTTTGGTAAAATTCATATGCTAGGGGAGATCCATGATTATGATTCGTTCACTACAGAAATTGTTAAATGTATAGTGTATTCGGGTGTGAATAAAAATGCCTGGCTCTGGACGATGAACGAACCCGTTAAGAATCCAAAAGATTTTTTACTGACGAATACTCAAAGCTATGTAAACCACCTGTTCAGTTATGGTGATGTTCAGGTGAAAAACGTGAGACGTATTGCGGAAGCAACTCTTAGCGTATATCGCGATCACATCATGAGCTTGTCTAATCTGGGTATTACCTACATTCTGGAAGAAGATTATGAAAAAGCACTGGAAGCATTATTGAAAGCAGAAAAGAAATCTCCTAAGGATGCTGTTGTGATGGGCAACATTGCCTATGTGTATTCTAAATTGAAAGACAACAAGAAAGCCGGTGAATACTATCAGAAAATGATACAATTTGGCGATGCCGATGCCAAAACGTTTGCACGCGAACAGCTGAATAAACTGAACGAGCAATGATCAGAGTCGGTAGGTGATGGAGAAGTAACCTGGTAATACTGATAAGCTTAATTTTTCAGAATTTATTTTATGTAATTCCGGTATAACGTAGCCAATTGCACTTCCTACCATTGCTCCGGTAATAACATCTGTTGGAAAATGTTCACCCGCTGCTACGCGGCATATTGCCGTAGCAGAAGCAAGACTCAGTGAAGTCATCCAAATTATTTTGCTCCATGTTCCCTGACCATAGATATCGGTAAATGTTTTTGAAAGCAGTACAGCAAACGCAAATGAACTGGAGCTATGTCCGGAAAAAAAAGATGTACTTGCAGTGGGGGCCTCATTTCCCTGAAAGTGATACCGTTCTTCAGGAGTGAAATTAGTATTGTACAGGTAGGGTCGTGTACGTCCTACCAATGATTTAGTGATTCCAGTAACGCCTTTTGTAAGCAGAAACACCTCCCCATACATTACGGCCAATGAAATAGCATTGTTTAATTTTTTACTTTTCAGCTGTGGTATAATTAAAATCAGGGGAGCGTAATGCATGGTGTTATTTACGACATTACTAAACTGGTCTGCAGTGCGGTTCCAGTGATACGTTGCATTTCGGTCAAAACGATTTATTTGGCCACGGTCAAGTGCGCTGATCTCGTTTACACTTAGATTATGATCGCGGGCACTGAGTGGTTCAGCCGTAAGGTAAACGGCTATGCTTACAGGAGCTAAAACAAAATCTCTTTTACTGAGCTTGTATGGAAACTCAGGAAGCTGTGCATACCCTGAACCTGGTACAAGAAGCAGAATCCAAATGATTTGTCTGAAAAATGTAATAACCGATCTCACATGGAACAAAGTATGTAAATTAGGTGCTATCTTTTAACAAAACTATGAGAAAACTGATTGGAATACTTGTACTGCTGCCGTGGGTATGTTCGGCACAGCGAAATTTCGATAACGTAGTAATCGAACCCGTAAAGGTGACCGACAAGATCTATATGTTAAAGGGTGCTGGTGGCAACATCGGTGTATTGACAGGTGAAGATGGCATCCTTATGATTGATGACCAGTTTGCACCACTTACCGAGAAGATCACAAAAGCCATTGAAGCCCTCGACAAAAACAGGATCAGATTTCTGATCAATACGCATATCCATGGTGATCACTCCGGAGGCAATGAAAATTTTCATAAAGCCGGTGTTACCATTGTTGCGCATGAAGAGGTGCGTAAAGGGATGATGAAGGAACATGTCAGTGGAGAACATATTGAACCGCCACGTCCGGAAGAGGCATTACCAGTAATTACTTTCCGGGAAGGCATGAACTTTCACCTCAATGGTGAAGATATTGAACTGTTTCATTTAGGCCGGGCACACACCGATGGTGACGTGGTTGTATTTTTCAAGCAATCCAATGTTTATCATACCGGTGATGTTTTTGTGCGATATGGTTATCCCTACATTGATATGTCGAGAGGAGGTACGGTAAAGGGTTTTGTTTCTTTCCTGGATCAGCTGATCGAACGAATGGATGATAATGCCAAAGTAATTCCGGGTCATGGTGAGTTGGCTACAAAGAAGGACGTTGTTGCCTTTCGTGATAAGATCAGAGATATGTATCAGGGCGTTGTCACGGCCATACAGAAAGGTATCAAGCTGGAGGACATTACATCTATTGACGTAGCCAAGAAATACGATAAAGAATGGGGTGAAGGAAAAGGAAAAGATTTCGTGTTCATGATTGCTGAAAATTATTTAAAGGGGAATTGAATTAAATAGTTTTCATTCATTTCATACGTAATCCTTCCCTTGATCTCTTACATCAGCGGTCTTTGACTTTTCCAGCCTTATTGTACCAGGGATTGAAAAACAGCAGGTAGATGTTACTGGCCACAAAAGCAAAGGATAAAAGAATAACCAGAAAAGCTTTTTTCCTGAGTCTTGTTTTCAGATTGAGCAGTGATGCGAGTGATTTTGAAACAAAACCTACCAGTACTACAATGAAGGCATACGTCAGTACATTCACACTAAGCGGAAGAAGCAAAGTTTCATTCCAGTATATGATACCCAGAATAAGCAGGCCAAGGGCAAGCAATATTCCCAGCGAGTAGGTTATGATCTTTAATGTTTTGCTGATATCAATAAGTTTGAAGGGTACCTTCCTGGCTGCAAACAAGATGTTTTCTATCGTTTCGGCTTTGTCGGGTTGTTTCATGTAATCTTTCATCTTCAGAAACTTCCAGTCGCCCCGGATGAATTTTGATTTCTTTTCTTCAATGGTTTTTTTGTCGAATAACTTTTGAAATTCCCGATCCAGCTCGTAATGTGTCTGCGAATAGGCACTATACATCAGGGCTAAAGCTTCAGTGTCATTGAATGAGTCGAGGTCTGTTCGTATTTCTGAAAGCAACCGTTGAACACTTCGTAATACACCATAGTCGGTTAATTCGTTGGGATCTTTACAAAAATTTTCATTATAAATGCTCCGGGGAGGATCGGTACAGTTAACCCAGCTTATGGGCATTTCCTGAAGATCACTTTTTAAGTGAACCGTAATGAGGCTGTTGATCTGCGCGGTGTTAGCTCGTTCTTTAATGTCCTTGAATTGTAATTCGCGTAGCCGTTCCTGAAGAATGGTGTCAGCACGATAGAAAACAGCCATCTCATTTCCGGTAGCTGCGGTCGTGGTTGACATCTGGCCGCTCGCATCGCTGATGATCATATTCTTACACTCCTGTTCAAGGAGGGAAACAATTCCCTGATTGTCGTGCAGACCGCCATCGATCAATTGTAATTCAATCTTTTCCTTGTCGGGATCACTTGGATAGAGATCGTAAAGTGGCATTGGAGTGAACAGCAGTGGTACACAGGAAGAAGCACCAACAGCATACCCAAGTCTGAATTGCTGATATTTTTTTGGAGCATCATCATAATACATTCTGCGCATCCGGGGTTTGACATCAATATCCGACTGAATGCTGCCTGGAGGTTCGCCCATCCAGGTGGCCGTGAACTGCCAGTTGTGTCCGGTATTCACTGTGGTGGCATTCAGGATCAACTGTGGTACTTTGTACTTTCGGTTAAAATTGTCAGAAGCAATGTTGAAATTTTCAGGATTATCATGCGGCTTGATGATCAGGTCATTCATATAAAACGGACCTTTACGATTGTCCACCTGACTGAACAGGTACATCTCGTACAGTTCACCCAACCGGTTTGTGCGCGAATAATCTTTGTCAAAGATCATGCGCATGTTAGACCAGAAATTACTCAGTACACGAACACGGAGATTTTCCTGGACGCCCTTCAGAAATTTTTCTTCTACCGATTTTATAATTTCAATGTAATCGATCTGTTTTCTTTCCTCCAGTTGTTTTTTAAGTTCCAGGTAGTAATAGGTTCCGATAATTGACCCTCCTGAAACACACGAGATCACCTCAATATCTTTTAGTTTGTCACGTTCGGCCAGTGCCGCCAGTACACCAATATGGAAAATAGACGCACGAAAACCACCACCCGAAAGAGCTAGCCCTACTTTACCTTCTTTTTTGATTTCAGTATCCGCCTGGTTGGTGACACCTGCAGGAGATAACGCAGCGAGACATTCTGTGATTTTAGTTTCATCAATGTCTTTTGCAGACAGCATGGTCCGGCTTCTGATCTTCTCGTCTACCTTGATTTTCCGAAGCCATTCCCGTTGGATCTTTTGGAGGTAAGCCAGCGAAGAAAGCTGCCTCCGAAATGTTTGTGTTTTCCAGGCCAGCACTTTGTCGTCTGCTCCAGGTACGGTCTGCGCCTTTTTGTAGAGATCAATAAACCGTAATGCCGGGTCGAATTCACGCAGACCAAAATAGATTTCCGCAATGGTAGCGATAACATCGGTTTTATGATCTGGTCTCCTGAAGTCGTTCGTACGTGTATCAATAAACTCTTCCAGAATGAATTTTCTGACGCTATTGGCTTTCCTGATCTGGTCGTCCACCCAGGCACTTACATCAATCATTTTTCCAACGGATTCCAGTTTATCCACGGCTTCCAGCTCCAGCATGTACGCGTAGTTAAGTCCGGTGTAACCAAAATCATTTAACGGATCACAGGCTTTTTCCTTGTCGGTTTCCCATTGAGTCCTTTCGTCAAAGGGATGCTGCAGGTATTTTTTCCAGGACTCAAAACCCCGCTTATAATACGCCAGTGACAATTCCAGGTCTTCAGGCTGGTGGTTGAAAAGCCATTTGTATTTATAGATAGCGCCAGCCAGCCCAAGTGTTTCACAATTTTCAGTTTGATCCAGATTATCATGTGTGTTCAATTCCTGCAAGGCACGTTTAAACTTGAAGGAGGACGGAAGGGAGTGATCTTTATAAATGAACTTGGCCAGTTTTTGATGATCTGCAAGACACTCTGGTTTGCCTTCAGTCTGGTCTTGTTTGATTTTAGCCAGGAGCACATCTGTGGCATATGCGAACTGATCCCATTCTTCCAGATCCTTGTAGAGTTTTTCAAGCTCATCACTATTCTTCCATTGCCCACGGAGAATTTCACGGGTTTGGTTTATGAGCTCGATTTTTTTAGAAGTAGTAGGGGTAGTCATTCGGCAGGTGGTTATGTGTTTGTGATCAGATAAGCTTCCCCGCTCAACGGGTTTTGGTGTAGAGATTAAACAACGGAATATCCACCGCGATAAAAACAGACCAACGGTATCCATTCGAAAGCTCATTAATATATTCTCCCGGATTGGCCGGATCAGGAACATTCACTTCCCTCAGCTGTGGTCCTTTCTGCCAGCCATAGCCAATTGATATCGGAGTTCTTCCGATACCCCACACAGCATAAATTCCGGGAGCGAAGATATTTTCAAGTTTGATTTCGGGCAGTTGTTCCGTGTTGTCATCTTTTACCCGAAAGCTGGCAACAGCGCCTATGTCGATCAGGGAGATGAAGGCTGTCAGCGATCCGGCTGTAAACGATTTCCCTTTGTTCGTTCCCTGCAACGATGTGCTGAAAGCAAGCCCTACAGGTGCTGACATTCCGTAGATGGTTGACCACCCTGCGTCTTCCAGTTTTTCATTGCCATAATGAAATCCGATATAGCTGTTGATGGAGATGTTAAAGGGTGTTGAGCGTTTTATCAATGCGCTCCCGGCAGGCAGGGCAACCGCTTCAATGGCTTCCTGCACTTCCCTCGAAGATTCTGCCGAAGTCACGGTAGCCATGAATGAACCATATTTGATCAGACCCGAGTTAAACTTCTCACTTTTAGGACCCAGAAGTTTTTCCAGGATGATGGCCACCTCAAAGACGGCCGAATTATAACTCCTGGAGCGAATATCGGTTAGCAGGTTTCCACCATGCTCCATATAAAATTGAGCTTCTTCAAATTTTTCAGACTCTACTTCAGGTTTGGTGATTACTGGTTTTAAGAACTCGGCTGTGAGGGTTTGCTCTGCCATACTGGCAATATTCTGAACAATAGAAAAATGATGCGCCATGCCTTCCGGTATAGAATCTTTTTTGAAGATGGAAATGTATTCTTCTATCTGATCGAGTTTCAGCTTAACATCCGATAGGTAGTGCCGTATTTCCGTTACGGTCTGCCGGATATGGGTAGCGGATTTAGCGGATTCTTTCAGAATACCATCAACGGTTTTACCATTGGCAAATTTGATCTGCGCTTTTAATGCCTGTTGATAAACAAGTCCAAGGTAAATCTGGGTGAAGACGAGATCTTCAAAAGATCTGAATTGTTCTTTTTTTATCCAATACCGGTCAGGGTCGTTCGATCGTAGCGACTGAGAAATCAGATCTACGGTTTTGAAGACGGGGGGAATGTTTTTATGAATGTATATCAGCGAGTCAAAATTTGTTTCATGAAGTACATCTCCCGGATGTTTACCGTTTTGAATATCCAGTGCAACGCTTACGGCAAGGCGGATACAGGCGAGCGTTGCTTTGTCTTCTTGTTTGTTCGAATGGTATAGAGCGAATAATAAGCTGCTGCTATCCGGTTTGGTATTGATCCAGTGGTTTGTGTTTTCCAACAGGTTGCTAAGGTCTTCTTCAAATCCAACGCGAAGTGCCGGCAGATAAGATTGATAGTCATAGATCTTATCTGTAGCCAATAGCATCATGGAATATGTTTTTGGAAACAGGATTTTTGCATCCGGTTGTTCTTCCAGGAATTTATTAAACCGGTCAAAGAACATCACGTTGAGTTCTTCTTTCATCCGTGCTACCAGAAACCGGGCAAGGCCATCGGCCAGATTGGTTACATCCAGGCCGCCTGCATTGGAGACAAAGCTTTTCATACTACCCGCTGTAATGGAGCTGGCCGCAGCAATGGGGGGAAGCCGAAGAAAAGGATTGTCGGAATATATTTTCCGGACAGCTGAATATTTGGTACTATCCGTATACGCTCTGAGTATTTCAAAAGCTTCCTTCGCCTTGCCTACAGGAAAAACAAGATAACCACTATCTCTTAATGCGGGGTTCAGATCCCGTAAGGCTAATGCGTCATAATAGGGAGTCTGGCTGTATCCTTTTTCAAATAACACCAGACTTAGTAAAACGATAATTATTTTTTTCATAATCAACTGTTGAATGCTTTTAGTGGATGGATGACTTTTCCGAATGCTGTGATAGCAGCCGTGTCAATGAGCTTTTTCCGGATATCTGATCCCAGCAGGCCAGGATTTGTTTTTCGCCCCGATTCCAGCAACAGGGCTGCAATGGCGGTAACAAAAGGAGTTGCCTGGCTTGATCCGGATTCTTCTTTGTAGGTACCGTTCAGGTGTGTTGATAAAATATTTTCACCAGGAGCAAAGAGGTGTACCTGGGCAGCATTGATTGTGTCAGGTAATGGCGTCCTGTTTTTTTGTAACCCGCCAATGGCTAATGTATTGGGAAACCTTGCCGGGAACAGTATAGTATTACCTGCTGTTCCATCTTTGTTCCCGCAAGCACATACTACCAGGATATTATTTCCAATAGCCCTGTTTATACTTTGTTCGAGTTTGGCGTTATTTTCCTCAAACCCCTGGCTGATGGATATGATGTCAACCTTTTGCTGAACGGCCCAATCAATTCCTTTGACCAGATTTTGAATCAGGTCTCCGTCAAAATCGTCTGTAATCTTGGCAAAGAAAAGATTTGCATTGAAGGCAATCCCTTTTATTCCAAACCCGTTATTCGTTCCTTTCATAATCCCGGTAACATGAGTTCCATGTCCGGTTTGGTCGGTTATTCCTGATGGGCCATTGGTTACATCAAACAGATTTTCATTTTCCAAAACCAGATCCGGATGAGGCAATGACAATCCGGAATCCAGCGCTGCGATCTTTACACCCTTTCCACTCAATCCTTTCTTCCAGAGTTCGCCAACCTGGAAGTCATGCAGCCACCAGAAATCTTTTTCATCAAACGGAGTAAATGAAATTGACGGACCGAGTGCCGGAATGTTCAGCCCACCACTCCAGTAATAATTGTCCGCACCATCCTTCATCCATTGATTACTGCCATCAAATACATCGCCATCGTAAAACTTTCCATCAACCTCAAGTTCTGTGCCGGGAGCAAGAAATTGAAAGCAAGGTGCATTAACGCTTGGCCGGCCAACGCGTACGTTGAGAAATTTGGTTACCGTCACTTTCATCAGCCTACACGGTTAATCTGTAATGCGGGAGGAGCTGTAGACTTTGAGGCTGGTGATTGTGCTTCACGTACAGAGCTGCGTAACTTCATTAGTTTATTGAGGAGGTCAAACCAGAATGGTGCACCCAATGAAAGGGCAACTGCTGTGATGAGCCATCCGGGAAAAGACCATACATCCCATTCATCCGTAATAGATAGCACAGCTTTTGCCTCAAGCGCCTGTTTCCGGAGATCAGTAACGGAGCTTCGTAATGTATCGTAATTCTGTGATGTACTATCTCCATAAACCCGGTTGGCAAATTCTTTGTTTTCAACAAGCTTGCCTGCCAGTTCTATATATTGAGCACGGGCTTCGGGATCGTGTGATAGCTTACTTACAATTTTGGGTGTATCTACATTGAAAATCATGGCTACAAAGAAACCAATAACAAACGTGATCAGCTGAATTTGTTTTTTATACCAGCTGGTTACGCGTTCCATGGTGTCATCATACCATTTCTCCAACAGGATTTTGAATTTTTCTATGTCATCCTGAGCATCTTCCATCAGGGAAGCAAGAAATTGTTTGGTGTCACCCGTTCCCAGGACATTACTGCCCAATCCCTTTTTAATTTTTTCAGGAATGGATAAGTTTTTGTTTTCACTCTCGCCCGCTGCTTTCATTATTTCAAGTAACGCCTTGGTAAAATTCTGAGCTGAGAGGTAGGAAGGTTTTTTGATCAGGCCGAAGAACGAGTTGCTCCCCAGGTATTTGATCAGGGGCTGTTCGTAAAATTTCTTGGCCAGGTCTGTCTTTTCGGCTTCAGTCTTTCCGTTTTCGTCATTCAGCATTCGCTTTATACCCCGTTCCAGAAATGTTGAGCGGAGCCGGATAACGGAGGCGATCATCTCAACGACCGTAGTGGTTAACAAACTATAGAGACTGTAAACGAATACCAGTCCGATCACTACATCCAATGCAACTGAACCGGTCATATAGCTTTGATTAAAGGAATGAAATTTTGCTCACAGGCTGTTACGGTATTCCCGCCAAAGAAATTTGTACCCGGGCAGGTTTTGGTATTGGGGCTTCCTTCCTTCACGCGCTTGCCCGTGGTAAGATCATACCAATGATGATATACTACAGAAGCAGAGTTGACTGGAAGTTTGAATTTTTTGCAAAGCCAGGCATTGACTTTTACAATGGTATCGCGGTGTGCTTTTGTCATTGTGTCCTTACCGGAATCAAAGTTTCCAATATGTTCGATACAAATACCATTGCCATTGGCACCTTTAATCCCCGCAGGAATATCATCGAAGGGGCGGCATACAGCAATTGATCCATCAGGAAAGGTAGTCAGGTTTTGAGCAATTTGTGTAAAGCCACGTTCCTTGTGTGAGTTCTCCATGCTGATCAGCATTTTGAAATGGTTTTTAGACTTGGTGAACGTGCTGTAATTAGGCAGCCAGGTGTGGTGGTTCTGGATCAGTTTGATGGTACGGTTTATTTTAAGTCCATCAATCCATTGTGCAAACTCCGCGGGAGTCAGCAACAGGAATTTACCTTGTTGTTGCATATGTTGGTTAAGTTAGCTTTCAGGATAAGAGGTGATTCGATCTTTTACGCCAACGTTATTTGCCCGATCAGACAATTCAAACAACCACATTCTGACAACAAATGATCAGGTTAACATCCAGGCTTGCCACATTACGTTAGGCACAAACAAACAAAAGCCCATCATTACCGGTCTTTCGACACAGTTATGATGGGCTCCGATTTGAAGTTGAAGCTTTTTTTTCTCAGATCAAATGCTCAGGAGCAATAAATTTGAAGATTACCTACAATGGGGTATGTATCTGCTGTGACAATAATCGGACGGACCGTTTTCTGATCTCAGCGAGGTCTATTACAGGGATATTCATCTCTTTTGCCAGTTCATCCCATTGCCGCATCCGGATACTTACCTGAAAAAGCGGATCGGCTTCAAACGCATCGGCTTCAGCTTTAACCATCACACCTCCCTGAAATTCCAGAGTCTTCCTGCTGGCGTCACTGAGTTGCGCATAGTATTCGGGGAATCGAAAAGTAAGATAGCGCTTGGCCTGTACGTGGTTCTCCACCAACCGGGCTACGCGTTCGGAAAATCCTTTCTCCCGCAGATAGTCACCCCCAATTTTTTCATGACTCTTTATGCCAAACCCTCCCATGTTGTTGGCTTCATTTTGCATGACACAGATATGCCCGATGTCGTGAAAGAAAGCGGCAAGAACAACTTCATCATCGTATCCTTCCTGAATGGCCAGTTGGGCCGCTTGCGACATATGTTCTATTTGTGATACCGGTTCACCAATATAATCAGCGTCACCAAAATTTTCATAAAGGGATAATACTTCGTGCGTGATTTGTTCGGGTGTCATAAATAATAATTTGTGAGAAAATGTAAGAAGATCGTGCAATCAATATACAGGCGGGCTGTTACCGGATCATTAAATCCATGTCATGCGAAAATAATATCCGATTATACATTCCGGATGATACATTTTGGAAGCATCGTTTTACCTTGGCGTCAACAATAAAAGATATGGCAATTGAATTGTTAGTTTTTGATCTGGCTGGAACTACCGTTAAAGATAATAAAGATGTTCACCGGGTACTTCAGGAAGCGCTGGCCAGGCATGATGTGAACATATCAATCGAAGATGCGAATGCGGTGATGGGAATTCCCAAGCCCGTGGCTATCCGGGAGCTGCTGGAGAAACGTTATCAGGGTAACCGGGAAATTAATGAACGGTGGATCGATGAAATCCATGAGATGTTCGTTGATCGTATGATTCATTTTTATCAAACCGATTCGGCTGTGGGCGAGAAGGATGGTGTATCGGAAACTTTTGAAAAGTTGAAACAGAGGAAACTAAAAATTGTTGTAGACACGGGCTTCGACCGGAAGATCACTGATCCCTTACTGAACCGGCTGGGCTGGAAGAAGAATGGATTGATCGATGCCAGCGTTACCAGTGATGAAGTAAAACGAGGCAGACCTTTCCCGGATATGATTTTTCGGGCGATGGAATTAACCGGTGTTGCCAGTCATTCAAGGGTTGCTAAAATAGGCGATACTGTTTCAGATTTACAGGAAGGCAATGCTGCCGGATGCAAGCTGGTTATTGGAATTACAACAGGAGCATTTTCAAAAGCAGCACTTCAAACGGAAAAACATACACATCTCATTGAAAATGTTACAGACGTTCTGAGAATTATCGAAGCAGAATCTTGATGTTAGATTAACAGAATGTTATCTTCATGTTACATAAATGTAATGTGAAGTGAAACATGGTGTTCTGATTTTTATTTTTTCGTTTACCCTTTGTAAACTCGCTGCAGGAGTTGATGAGCTTACATGGTACGAAGGTTCTGTCGTTCTGGAAACACGGGAAGTGTTGGTAGGAGAGATTGCTATCGAAAGCAATTATGATCTCATCTTGTTACGTGCTGATAACCAGGTGATGCTTTATCAGGCGCATAAGATTCAGGCTGTACAGTTTTATGATTCTCAAGTAAACGTCAATCGGAAATTTATTTCGTTGTGGGAGATGAATGGTCTTTTACGGGAATGCCATTTGTATGAAACAGTGTTGAAGGGTGAAGTGAGCATATTGCGAAAGGGAAAAGGTTTGAGTAAACCCGTATCGGATGCGGATGATTTTGTTTACTATGTGCGATTCAATGAATCCTTGTACGCACTGAACAGTTTCCGGGATAATGTGTATCCATCAATGGTGATGAAAGGTGGCTCAAGACTTTCCACCTTTGTGTTAGACAACCGACTCAATCCAAACAAATCGGCCAATGCAATAGAAATAGTACGCTATTATAATAGACTGGTTAAGGATGATCAGACTTTAGCCCGCTATTGAATGATTGTTGCTTACGGTACTTGAAATGGAAATAAATCATGGAGCTAAGAATAAGCACGGTTCCTGCTATAGATAAAATGTAGCCGGAAGAAATAAAAACGTCAAGCCAGCTCAACCTAGCGAAGCCGAATTCTTTCAGAAAAATAACAGAGACACTTCCCAGGTATCCGAAAGCATCAGCTACATACATAATGAAGCCCACGGTACCAATATACCTGAACGTAGCGATCAGCCGGTCGAAGAAAATACTATTGAAGGGAACATAGCCCATATACAGACCCAAACCGATCAGGATCATCCATACGGGCGCGGATAACTGTTGCTGCTCAAACAGAAATGTACTTATTCCGATCAGGATCATTCCTGCTGCTACAATGAGGTGGTTGACCATTAACGCCAGCTTGTTGTTTTTGATGAGCATGATACTGCCCATAATGATCAATACCGTAATCGATACAGGTACTTCCACAGACGTATAGATACCAGGCGAGCCACCATACCCAAGGGTATTCCAGACTTCAGCAGAGAAATTATCACGGAAGTCCCTGAAGATTGTCAGCAGCATGTAGGCGATGACAAACAATACAATGCCGGGCAGAAAAGTTAACACAAATCTTTTTCGCTCCTCGCTGTCCATAGGTTGACGTTTTGTTCGCAGCAATTCGTCCTTGGCTGTTGGTGGTGGAACCTTATCAATCAGCCAGAGAAAGATCAGCAGCGGAAAAATAAAAACACCGCAGGTTGCGAAAGGCATCCAGAATTCAGATACCTGCCAGTCACGCATCAGGTAGCCGCCAACCGAACGGCAGAGTCCCGCGGAAAAAATAAAACTCACCGATAGGGATGCACCCAATACTTCCGTCATTCTTCGGCCTTCCAGGTAACCGAATACCATACCCCATACCATGCCCAGCGGTAGACCGTTGGTAAAGAGGAACACTATATTATATGGAGCAGGTACAATCGCGAACAGCAACCACGAGACACCGGCAATGGCAACCATGAGTAATATTCCTCCGGAACGGGCGTGCGCCTTCAGTTCGGAGATCACTTTTATGCCAATGAACTTGGAGAGGCCATAGCCCATCACCTGTGATACTACGAGCCATCCTTTGTAACTGATTCCGGCAAACACCAGACCTTCGAATGTGGCGGCAGCAAAAGTTTTCCGGAACGCATATACGCATGTGTACAAGCAGAACGCAGTGAGTGAAGCATACAGTGTAAACCAGATAGCATGACTATTCTTAAGCCAGCGTGTTAGGGAATGTTCAGCGTGTGACAATGCCATGTTCGGTAAATGGTAATGCTTTCCATTGTCCTTCGTGAAGCAGGGAAAGTGTTTTGAATCCGATCTTCTTCAGGAGGCTTGCAGTTTCAGTAAACTGATTTACGATGTCGTCCGGATGGTGTGCGTCTGAATTTAATGTAACGGGAATTTTCTTTTGATGAATGTATTCCAACACCCATGGACTGGGATACGGTGTAGCTGACTTTTTCTGATAGATGCCCCGGGTGTTCACTTCAATGATCGACCCGGTTCGGGCGATCTCATCAACTGTTTTTTTTACCATCTGCTGGTACCAGGTGTCAGTTTCGCAGAACAAAGCATCATCGATATTCTGAATTTTGATCTTGTCGAGGTGGCCTACAACCGTTGGTTCTGATGCCATTACCATGTCACGGGTGAGTTCAAAATAACGATCCAGTGTGTCCTGGATGTTGTGATCAAATATTCTTTCGAATCCTTCCTGGAAAAAAGCCTGCGTGCCGTCTATTTCCCACGGTGTACCGTCAGGCAGCGAGTCAACAAAATGAATTGAACCAATGGTATAGTCAAGTTTGTCTTTAAAATCAGCTGGTGAAATAATACCGGGTATAAAATCAACTTCCAGTCCGGAGTATACCTCAACAGCCGAATGTTGTTTTAATGAATTGACTTCAGAAAGATATTCATTCAGCTGTTCAGGTTTCATACACCATTTGTTGGTGAAGGGTAGGGGAGCGTGCGAAGAAAATCCTAAACTGAGTGCATGGAGTTCCTTAGCCTTGCTGATATAATCAGTCAGTTCACCTTTGCCATCACAGTATTTACTATGAGTATGAAAATTAGACCACACGATAGTTTAAAGTTTAAGGTTTAAAGTTGAATTGAAAACAGGATGAAGCAACATTAACAAAAGTATAACTTTGACTGTGTTAAATGCTAATTTCAAATTGCCCAACTTTAAATCTTAAACGTTAAACGATTGGAAGCAGACATCGCCATAGTAGGAGGAGGAATTGCAGGTTTGGCTCACGCCTACATGGCCTTGCGTAAAGGCTACAAAGTTGTATTATTTGAGCGAGAGCAATTTGCTGTAGGTGCTTCCGTAAGAAACTTTGGATTGATCTGGCCGATCGGACAGGAGCCTGGTATTGGATTAGATCGCGCACTGCGGGCCCGGCAGCACTGGATTGAGGTGGCTGCACAAGCGGGTTTCTGGATAAAAGAAAACGGATCCCTCCATGTGGCCTATCATCAGGATGAGTTGGACATTCTTCAGGAGTTCATGGAATTGTACCGGGACTCAGGCTATCGTTGTACGTTGCTGAACCCAGCCCGCGTTATTGATCGATCTCCTGTTGTTAAAGATAAAGGATTGCTCGGTGGACTCTGGAGTGATACGGAAGGAACCGTTTATGCCCGTGAAGCGATTCGCAAAATTCCGTTGTGGCTGAAAGAGAAGTATGGTTTGATCCTGAAATTCGGCCATATGGTAACGGAGATATCCATTCCCCATATTAAAACATCGCGCGAAAGCTGGAAGGTAGATAAGGTGATCGTTTGCAGTGGAGCTGACTTTGAAACACTCTATCCTAAAATTTTTGATCAGTATCCGCTTTCCAAATGCAAACTTCAGATGATGAAGGCGGTGAGTGATAAGCCCATTTCGCTTGGCCCAACGTTATGTGCCGGCCTGACCTTACGGCATTATGCAGCGTTTGGGAAGTGTCCGTCACTGCGAAAACTGGATGAGCGGTACGATCAGCAATCACCAGACTTTAAAGAGCATGGCATTCACGTATTGTTGGCACAGAATGAATCAGGAGAGTTTATTATAGGAGATTCCCACCACTATGGCAAAACGATAGAGCCTTTCGATTCCGAAGATGTAAACGATAGTATTTTAAAATACCTGGATTCATTTGCCAGCCTGGGTAACCTCCGGATAACGGAACGCTGGCATGGTATCTACCCGAAGATAAAAGAAGATATTCAACTCGTGGTTGAACCTGAACCAGGAGTAACGATTGTTAACGGCCTTGGTGGTGCGGGAATGACGTTAAGCTTTGGCCTCGCGGAGGAAGTAATTGATAAGTTGTAAGATCTTCCAACGTCCATAATCTTCCCATTTTTCAATCTTCAATTCTTAGGAAGAATAAAATAGATCACCAGCATCATTACCTTTCTTCTGGATTTATTCACCGGTAGGTGAGGAACCGAAGCATCAAAGTAAATGGAGTCTCCTTCATCCAGTCTCACGGTTTCATTATTGAACTGGTACTCACAGCTTCCTGATAACATGTATTTGAATTCGTACCCATCCGTTGTGGTGGGCTTTCCTTTAGCACCCGGTTCAAGGGTAAGAAGCACAGCTTCCATCGTACAGTTGGTGATGTTCTGTGATAAAATATACTGATAGTTAAATCCGGTTCTCCCTTCACGTTCCATGGTTGTATACTGATCTTTCCGCACAACCAGGTAGTCTTTCCCATTGATCAAAACCATTTCATGAAAAAACTCTTTGAGCGAAATGTCAAGTGATTGAATGATGGTGATGAATACCGGGAGCGAAGGTATGGTGCGTGAGTTCTCTACCTTAGACAATAATCCTTTGCTCACGTTCGAGCGACTCGCTAATTGCTGAATCGTCATATTTTTTTCGAGCCGTGTTGAGCGGATTTTCTGCGCGATACGCGATACTACTTCATTGTCGATCATAACGATGAGGTTTACTGATTGTAAACCTATATAAAAGTTGGTGGAGAGACCAGTGCTTCAGAATGCTGCACAGCGAGGTTAAATCAATGTTATGCACTGAAATGGTTTCCGCGGTGCAGATTCAAAGTTTCGTATTTGTCAATCGACTCAATGGTTAATGGAAGTTTCATTTTTCATTTCAAAGTTTAATGCAGTGGTAACGTAGCTCTAAACGTATCGTGATGGTAATTGTCAACCTTTGACGCGTGTAAGAAGAATGCCAGATTAATTTCTTCCCACGATTAACCAACTCTAAACTCCTTCTTTATGAACAAAACTTTACTAAAGAGATTATTTTCTTTAGCAGGCAAACGGCACTACGCCATTCTTTTGCTGATGCTGGCCTGGACGGTTGCCACCAACGCGTTGGCACAGACCTCAGTTACGGGAACGATCTTGTCAGGTGAAGATGCTTCACCGATCCCCGGTGTGAATATTCTGGTTAAAGGCAGCTCTGCCGGTACCATCTCGGATGCGGATGGCCGCTATACCATTGATGTACCATCCAGTGAAGCGGTACTTATATTTTCATTTGTAGGTTACGCTTCACAGGAAGTACCGTTAGCCGGAAGAACATCTGTTGATGTTACGCTGGCCAGTGATGCCCGGCAGTTATCTGAAATCGTGGTAACGGCATTGGGTATCGAGAAAGAGAAACGCGATCTCGGTTACTCGGTTCAGGATATTAAAGGCGATGCCTTTACACAAGCCAGAGAAACCAATATCGTTAATGGCCTGGCCGGAAAAGTTGCCGGTGTACAGGTAATTTCGAATCCGAGCGGTGTAGGTTCTTCCGCGCGTGTTACGATCCGGGGCGAACGTTCATTGGATATAAATAACAACCAACCCTTATTCATTGTTGACGGAGTTCCGATCAGCAATAGTTTTGTAGGATCTTCAGGCAGAGGCAGCCAGGATGTTGATTATGGTAATGGTGCTGCACAAATAAATCCGGATGATGTTGAATCCATGACAGTATTGAAAGGCCCCAGTGCTACAGCCTTATATGGTGCACGTGGTCAGAATGGTGTGATCATTATTAAAAGCAAATCCGGCAAGGGAAAGAAAGGTATTGGTGTAGCTGTTAACACAACCGTTACGTCAGAAACGGCACTTCGCCTTCCCGACTATCAGAATGTTTATGGTCAGGGACTGGGTGGCGAATTTGCATTTGTGGATGGAAGCGGAAGCGGAACACAGGATGGTGTGGATGAAAACTGGGGACCTAAAATGGATGATCACCTCACAACACAATATGATGGAGCAACATCCAATGGCTATCGCGGAGGTGACGTAGGTAACCTGAACACGCAGATCGGTCCCGTGGATCTGGCCAGTCAGCTTGAGCTACGTGGTGATATCACACCAACTCCCTTTCATGCATACCGGGATAACGTAAAGGACTTTTTTGAAACGGGTCTTACGTATGCACAGAATGTTTCTCTAAGCGGAAGCAATGATCAGGGTGATTTCAGAGCATCGTATACCTATCTCGATCAGAAAGGTATCGTTCCCAACACCGACCTTCTGCGTAACACATTCTCCATAGCTGCAGGATATAACCTGACAGACAAGCTTAGTGTTCGCGTAAATTCAAATTATGTTGCTTCGCAGAGCGACAACCGACCAAGCCTCAGTTATGGTACAGAGAATATCATGTACTTGTTCAATTGCTGGTTCCCGCGCTCAGCGAATATCAGTACACTTCGTAATTACTGGCAGGAAGGTCGTGAAGGGTTGAACCAGTTTAATTTTAACTACAACTACCACGACAACCCGTACTTCAACGTGTATGAGAATACCAACGGCATGGACGGTGACCGTATTTATGGAAACGTAGCTGCCACGTATAAATTCACGGACTGGCTTAGCCTGATGGTGCGTGGTGGAACGGATTACAACACCGAATTGCGTACACACAAAAGAGCCTGGAGCACACAACGTTTTCCGTTGGGAAGTTACCGTGAAGAGAAGATCACTTTCCAGGAAACCAACCTTGACTTCCTGCTGAGTTTCAACAAAGAATTGAATCCGGATTTCACGCTTACAGCCTATGCCGGTGGAAATTTAATGAAGCAATATTCTACTTACTCGGATGTCTTTGCTCCTCAGCTTACAGTTCCCGGTACGTATAGCCTTAACAATTCCCGGGTGGCCATTCAGGCGTCCACCTATAACTATGAGAGAAAAATCAATAGCATATATGGATCTGTAGGTGGTTCTTATAGAAACTATCTTTTCCTCGATTTCACGATGCGTAATGACTGGTCAAGTTCATTACCTTCAGCAAACTGGAGTTACTTCTATCCTTCAGCATCCCTTAGTGCGGTGTTGACCGATATATTCAAAGTGGCAAGTGGTCCGCTTTCTTTTGCAAAGCTTCGTGTTGGTGTTGCCGGTGTTGGTAACAGCCCAGGTGAATTCAAGCTCGTTAATACGTTCCAAAGCCAGACAGCTGCACAGGGATTGCCTGCATATTCTGCAGATCCTCAGATAAATAATGCTATGCTTGTTCCGGAGCAAAGCCGTTCCTATGAGGTAGGTGCGGATGTGAGATTCTTCAACAATCGTGTCGGACTTGATGTGAGTTATTACCTCACCCAAACCAAGAATCAGGCAATACCGGTTCCGCTTTCCATCACTTCCGGTTATAGTTCACGAATGATCAATGCCGGTATGATAGAGAACAAGGGAATGGAAGTGATCCTGAATCTCATTCCACTCGAACTCGCTAATGGTTTCCGGTGGAATATTGACGTTAATTTCTCTACCAACCGAAGCAAAGTGAAGGAGTTGTATACCGATCCGGTTTCCGGTCAGAAGATCAACAACTATGTGATGGCGAACCGTTACGTTACAGTGGAAGCCCGTGTAGGTGAACGAATGGGTGATATGTATGGAATCGGTTACCAACGTGTGAGTGGTAAAGAAGGTGATCCATACTATGATCCTACCGGTGAGTTCGTTGGAAGAATCGTTTACAATTCACAAGGTAAGCCTGTACCAACAGCCACTACGGTAAAGCTGGGTAACTATAACCCGGACTGGATGGCCGGTATCAACAACTCGTTTTCATTCAAAGGCATCTCTGCGAGCTTCCTGGTTGACATTCGCCAGGGTGGTGAGATTTACTCACACACACAAACCGTTGGACGGGAAGGTGGAATTATTGAAGAAACGCTCGAAGGCCGCGCCAATGGATATGATCTTTCATTACCGGGTAATGGTGTGATCGGTGATGGTGTTGTTCCGGTGAGTGATGGTGATGGAAACATTACCGGTTATGTGGAGAACGCTACCAAGTTATCTGCACGTGAATGGCACACTTCCATCACATTGGGAAGACGACTGATTGAAGGCATGGTGTATGATGCTTCGTATGTAAAACTTCGCGAAGTGAAGATCGGATATACGTTACCGAATCAACTCTTGAAAGGAATGGCCATTCGTGATGTGAGCATTTCATTCGTAGGACGTAACCTGGCCTTATGGACGGATGTTCCGCACGTTGATCCGGAAACGGCTTCAACCGCAGGTGGTGTCATTATTCCGGGTGTAGAGTCAGTGGCTATCCCTTCTGCCACGAGCTACGGTTTTAACCTGAACTTCAAACTTTAAAATAAAAAAAATGAGAACGAATATATTCAGATCAAAATGGACAGCATCTTTAATAGCTGCGCTGGTTTTAGGAAGCTGTACCGGAGACTTTGAAGAGATCAACACCAATTCAAATAACCCTGAAAAGGTTACTCCAGACTTGTTGCTTACTGGCGTTGAACGCGATATGATGAATACCGTGCTGGGTGAAGCCTGGGGCATTGGTAATATCGTCATCCAGCATACGGCAAAAAATCAGTTCGTGAATGAAGATCGATACTTATGGGGTGAGTTGAATTCCATCTGGAATGCTGTGTTTGATAATATGAGAGATGTTAACGTTATGCTGGAGCTGGCAGAAGCAGATGAAACGCCTAACTATAAAGGTGTCGGCCTGATCCTGCGTTCATGGATGTTTTCCCTGGCCACAGATTGTTATGGAAATATTCCATACACTCAGGCTACACAGGCCAAGTCGGGCGGAATTTATTATCCGGTATACGATAACCAGGAAGATATTTATCAGGGTATCCTGGCTGATCTGGAAGAAGCCAACACCTTGTTGAAAGATGCACTGAATGTAAAAGGTGACCTGATCTACGGTGGCAGTGTAGCTAAATGGAGAAAACTGGCTAACTCACTACGTGTACGTTACCTGATGAGAATCTCTGATCGTGTTGACGTAAGTGCAGATCTTCAGGAGATAGTAAGCGACCCGGCCAACAACCCGATCTTTGAGGGCGCACCGCTTTTGTGGAATGCTGACAACGCGGTGTATAGCTATCTCTCGAATTCACCTGATCAGTTTCCGTTGTTCTCATCACGGATCGGATCATTTAATGAATTCAGGGCCAGTAAAACTATGGTAGATAAACTTATCGCGTTAAACGATGAACGTCTTAAAGTATTTTTCCGTCCCACACCAGAGACTGAAGCAACCGCGACAACCGCGGATGACGAATATGTAGGTATACCGAATGGTATGGATGATCAGGGTGCTCTCGAATATAATGGCGGCCCTCAGTTTCAATCGCGCATCGGAAGCTTGTACTATGAGAATGCTATTACGGATGCCGGAAAAAAAATAGCCAAAGGTGTTATCATGACTTTTGCTGAGCTACAGTTTCTGTTGGCTGAAGCCCGTGAAAAAGGATTCATCACAACCGGTGATGCAGCAACCTACTATGCAAATGGCATCAATGCATCTTTCCACTATTACAGCATAACGCCTGATGCATCTTACTTTACACAAACCGGTGTGGAGTATACAGGCACTCAGGATGAAAAGCTTGAAAAGATCGGAACTCAAAAATGGGTAGCATTTTATTACCAGGGACTTGAAGCCTGGTTCGACTGGAGAAGAACCGGATACCCTGTGCTTCTACCGGCAGTAGATAATCAGAATGAAGACCGGATACCCGTTCGGTTTATTTATCCGATCATCGAACAATCATTGAACGCAGCAAACCGTTCTGCGGCTGTTACCGAACAAGGTGCAGATGATATCAACACACGCATGTGGTGGGATGTTGAATAGCCGTTATTAAGGTTTACCCGTGTGGTTGCCAGCTGTGGGTCTGTCTGGCAACCACTTTTTATTTCCAAAAACAAAATTCAACCGCATGAAAAAGATAATTCTCTTTCTTAGCCTGCTACTGATCGCTGTCAGCGGATGGAGCCAGAAATTGAAAACCGAAAATGTATTTATAATTACGCTGGATGGATTCCGGTGGCAGGAGTTATTTACCGGTGCGGATACCGGGCTGATCACCAACAAGGATTATTCAAAAGACCCACTCGGATCAAAGGCGAGGTTCGGAGCGAAAACTGCCGAGCAACGCAGGGAGTTATTGCTTCCGTTCTTCTGGAACACGATTGCAAAGCAAGGGCAGTTGTATGGGAATAGATTGTACAACAACAAGGTAAACTGTTCCAACAACATGTGGTTCTCTTATCCGGGATATAATGAAATACTCTGTGGCTTTCCGGATGATGCCCGGATCAGGAGCAACAATAAATTTGAAAATCCCAACGTAACGGTATTAGAATTTCTGAACCGACTTCCTGAATTTCAGGGAAGAGTAGCGGCATTCGGATCGTGGGATGTATTTCCGTTTATTATAAATGAGCAACGCAGCGGTGTGCCGGTCAATGCCGGACTGGAGATGGCCGATGGCAGCACGCTTTCCGAACGGGAGAAATTTCTGAACGAGCTGCAGTCGCAGGTTCCGGTTTTATGGGGTGGTGTACGTATGGATGGATTTACGCATCAGTTCGCTGTAGAATACATCCTGAAGAACAAACCTAAAGTGGTGTACATATCTTATGGTGAAACGGATGACTTTGCACATGATGGAAAGTATGACATTTATTTGCGGTCGGCCAATCAAACGGATAAGTTCATTGCTGAACTGTGGGATCTTATTCAATCGGATTCTGACTACAGGGATAAGACAACATTCATTCTCACAACCGATCATGGAAGAGGTACCGTTCCGGTTGATAACTGGCGGAGTCATGGAACAGAAATCCCCGGAGCGGATCAGATATGGTTTGCTGTTTTAGGTCCGGATACCGAACCGAAAGGTGAATTGAAAACCAATGGTCAGTATTATCAGAAACAGGTAGCAAAAACAGCCGCTGCTTTTTTAGGTGTGCAATACACCAATGAAAAACCTGTAGGTGATGTAGTAGAACCTATGTTTCGCAGTAAATAATACTACACGGCCTGTACCTTCGCCATGGCCCGCACCGGAAATGTTCCCACACCTTTGAACTTTGGTGGAATGGCACTGAACGTAAATGGTTTCTTCGGAATAGTGCCGAGGTTACAGAGGTGTTCTACGATCAGGATCTCAGCACCTAATAAGGTAGTATGGGTCGGGCGGCTCCGGCCACGTGTATCATCAATGTTGTGTGAATCAATGCCAACCAGTTTCACATGGCAGTCGCGGAGGTATTCTGCGGCATCCTGTGTGAGGAAGGGATGATTCTCATAATAGGTTTCGGTATTCCAGTGATCATCGCCCCAGCCGGTATAAATGAGCACGGCCCGGTCTCTGATCTCATAATTCTTTAGGTGGTAAGCGGTGATGGCCTGTGTTTGCCGGTAAGGAACGTGAATCACACAGCCCGGAAGATCGGTAAAGCTCTCCAGTCCAATCTGTGACAAATCTTTTCCATTTTCAAAACGATGAAAAGGGCAGTCCAGGTAGGTTCCGGTGTTCGTTACCATTTCGATCTTGCCGATCTGAAACTGCGTTCCTTCTTCATAGAATTTTTTTGAATCTTCCCGGCTCAGGTAATCACAAACAATAGGAGCGGGCAAACCTTTATAGGTGACCAGACCATCTTCAATCGTATGACTGAGGTCAATCAGCATACTACCGGTATAGTTTTCTGAAATGGGTTTACGTTTATGCGGTTCGGTAATGATTATTTTATTTAGGATTTTGGTTTGTCCTACCATCAGCAATCGCATATCCTGAACAATGTAATCGGCAAGTACTTTGTCGGCTATATCATCTCCGGCAATGTCAAGCCGGAAGTCTTCACCTTTAATACCTCCACCATTGGTGAAGGATATTTCAAAATCAAATTTTACACGCTTTTCCAAAGTACAAGGATTATAACAGGTTAGAAATTATAAGTCCCTCAACGGTATTGAGGGACTTATGGTTTTGAGAATGATCTATTGCAGGATCAATCCAGACCGATCATCATGAAGGCTCCCCAGTATATCGGTTCCGGGTATTCGGTGCGTAATTCTTTTTTGGCATCGATGAAGCTCTGACGCAGGTTGCCCGAGTTGAGCCATTTCTGATAGAACTTCAGCATCAGTTTCTGGGTAGCGTCATCATCTACTTTGAACATACTCATGATGAGTACTTTTGCTCCGGCAACCAGGAAGGCACGCTGCAAACCATATACACCTTCTCCTGCTTCCAGATCACCTAACCCCGTTTCGCAGGCACTCAATACTACCAGGTCTGTTTTGTCCAGGTTTAAACTCATTGCTTCATACGCTGTGAGGATTCCGTTCTCCATGTTGAAGTTATAATCCGTTTTGTCCATGAGATCACCGGCACCTTTTAATAACAGACCGGTTCTCATCAGCGGATTTTGCGTCAGTGCAGCTTCATTACCCTCTATCTCATCCTCTAAGGTAAGGTGTGCTGTTGGTCTATAGAATCCGTGTGTGGCAATGTGGAATATTTTCGGATTGGTCAGCTCCTTTATCTTTTCTTCTGTGGCTGTTTTTTCAACATAATCGGAAGTAAGCCAGCCTTTTTGCTTGAGCATGAATTTCAGCTGTTCGATTTCCTTTTCCGTTCCGGGTAATGCTGAGATCTGATGATCCGTTGAAGCGGTAAGATAGAATGTCGGATTACCAAACATAGTAGCCGTATTTTCATTCACACCCAGTTTTGATTTGATGCTGCGCAGGTATAGGTCTTTCGTGTTACTCACCAGCACGATATTGGAGTTATCAATAATGTAGCGTCCATCTGGTGACGGGATCGCTTCGAGGTTGATCTGGTTGTATACTCCGTCAGCGGATAAATAGATGGTAGCGGCCTGTCCGATCTCTGTTGTGATCGGGTTCCAGAAAATATCATAAGAGTAGGTATCCGGAATTTTTCCGGTGATGGCGTTCCGGTAAAATTTGAAGAACCGGCTTTCCATTTTTTTGCCGTCCTTAAACATGATCGCTTTAGGTTTCGACAGATCTTTTTTCACGTAGAGTGCGGCATAGATCACAGAATCCGTAAGGGTGTGATTGAAGTAGCGATACCGTACCATTTCAATGGCTACATCATTTGGTTTCAACACCTTGCGCACATCATTAAAGGAAATGCGTTTGTTCTCAAAGCTCTGACCAAACAATTCAGATTTCTGGCTAAGGTCTTTTTCCAGGCGTTCAACTTCCTGTTGCAGGGCAGCGGGGTCGATCTGATTTTCGACAAGTTGTTCCGGGCCCATGGCCATAGCCAGTGTGAGCTGCTCTTTCTTTTGAACCCAGTTATTGTATTGGTTCTTTAGCTCTTCATCCGTGCTGTTCAATATGCGTTCACGGATCTTGATTGACGAACTCAGCAGAAGCGCTTTGGTAAGCAACTGATAGTCGTACACCTTTTCCGTAAGGTCTTTGAAGTCTTCGAGGTTGCTGAAGGCAAGCGTATTATAAAACTCAAAGTCGCCTTTGATCGTATTCCAGTACTTCGCCTTTTCACGTTCACTCAGTGCGGGGAAGAAATTCTTGATAAATATCTCATAGTTGTTCAGCGATTGCTCGATCATGCGCTTAGACTTCTTGTAATCTTTTTGCATGTAGTACACCTTACTGAGCTTGGAAACCACCTTTACATATTCCGGATGAGCGGCACTGAAGAATTTTTCATAGAGGTCTTTGGCCTGATTGTAAAATTCCTCGGCCTTTTTATAGTTTTTGATCTGATAATACACATCACCCGTAAGTGTATAGATACTGGCAGCATTGATGTTGTTTTTTGTTCCGGTCTTTGAACGCCAGATACCTTCCGCAACTGTTAATGCATTAAACGCAGCATCGAATTTCCGTTCGGATATATTCAGCACGGCAACGTTTTTCAGGATCTCGGCATATTGCGGATTGTCTTTACCCAATTTGGATTCAATAATGGTTTGGGCTTCCGCCATCAGTTTACCTACCTCTTTCTTATTATCTCCCTTGTGGAATTTGATCAGGGCCAGCTGTGAAATAGATTTGGCTACTTCAATGTGATTTCTGCCAAATTGTTTTTCCTGTGCCTTGAGTGCTTTCTCAACATTATCTTCCGCTTTATCATAGTCACCCAGCGTATAATAAATATCACTCAATAATTTTTGCGTGGGCGCAGTCTTGGTGGAGTTCTCCCCATAGGTTTTTATGGCAATCTGATTGGCGCGTTGTGCGATGCGTTCGCTTTCGGTGTAATCACCGCGCGCTAGCAATATGCGGCCTTCGTTAACAAGCGGTTCAATCAGTCGTAATGAACTTACGCCATAAAGTTTTTCGTAAGCGGGAATTTGGATGTCAAGCAGTTTTTCAGCTTCTGAATATCGGCCAAGCTGAATAAAGAGCGCAGTGAGCTCTTCTGCAGCGGAAAGATCCGATCCGATCACAACATCGGCTTTGGAGATCAGTTTCCCGGAACGTTTCAGGTTAGACTCCGCTTCGTCAAACATACCTTTTATACCATAGAGTTTGGCCTGGGTTTCTATGCTGTGTACATAGGCGCCAACCCATTCTTCGTCTTTTCTTTTTTCCTCCAGAATTTTCAGCGACTTGGTAATGTCAGCATCCGCTTTTTCATAGAGGCCAAGCTTGATTTCGAGTTGTGCAATGCGGTCAAGCTCTTCTCCATAAGAAGGGTCGTCAGAGGCATATTTGTCATACGCAATTTCAGATGCCTTCTTTAACGTTTTGCTGGCGAGATCATATTGGTCAATCAGTTCATAGTATGCCGCAATGTGATTGAGGATGTCCATATGGTCTTTATGCAAACCGTGGATCTCACGCGAAAGAATTTTACCATAGCTTTCGTCAAATATTTTACCGGCTTCATCAATTTTGTTCGTGTAGTCCAGGTAGAAATCTGCGAGGTAGATCCGGGCAAGGTGGTATTCAGGAGCCGTGTCTCCGTATAATTCTTTTTTAATATCTACCATCTGGTTGAGATATCCTTCCGCATTGGCATAACGCTTTTCAGCAATGGATATATCGTGAAGGAAGTTTAAGATGATCAGGGCCGTGGGATGGTTCTTGGGAAGCGCTTTTGAATTCAATACAGCAAGAGCTTCTTTTTCGAGGTCTTTCGTTTTTTCGCGACTTAACTTGGAATCAAATTCAACAGCCTGCAGGTTTATTCGTACAACACTTCCTTTCGGGAAGTTCTTGCTTAATACTTTTTCGAATTCAAGTTTCGTGTTGAGGTAACGGGCCCGATTATCTTCATACAACAGCTGGTGCATATAGGTCAGGTAAAGTTCCTGTGCCAGGGTGTTTGTAGGATTTACTTTTTTCTTCAGGCTATTGAGCGTTTTATCCAATTGGATATCGTTCATGTCATTACCACCCTTTAATGTCGGATTACCGTTTTCAATAATCATTTTTGCCCAGAGGAAGTTGTTGCGTTCAAAAGCGATGTCAGTTTCACCGAGGTATCGTTGTTTTCCACGGATCCAGGTTCGGGTTGCTTTGAAGGCAGAGTCTGCACTTATTTTAACATTGCCCATCTTGCTGTAGGCATTTGAAATAAGGGTGAGTAGTTTGGCGTAATCACCGAAGCGTTGCGGCAGTTCTTCTTCCGGTACACGGATGCTCTTGATCGTTCCACCTTCCACTTTTGATTCTTTCTCAACGGCTCTTGCCAGAAAGTATGATTCAGAACCCCGGAGTAATTCAATAGCCTGGTAACAAAATCCCTGACCGATCAGGGCTTCACCTTCCACCAGTGCAAGACGGTGTTTAAAGGCGTCTGTCATTTGGTTTGATTTCAGCAGAAGGGCTTCGGCCTTATCGAGGTACTCACGGCTCAGCCGGTAATTGCCATACTGATTATAGATTTCGGCAACGTCAATCAAGGTCGTGGCATAGCTGGCACTGTTGTCGCCAAAGGCTGTTATGCTGCTGGTCAATGCACTGTTAAGTACATTATCAAAATCGCCAAGCATGCCTGAAGCCAGACTGATCCTGGCTTCGCGCAAAAGCAGTCCCGGCATGTAGGGATTCTGTGCTCCCATTTTAGAGATAACTGATTTTTTCAGCTTTTGCAGCGAGCTGCTGGCCTTACTGAAGCTTCCGGAAGCGTAGTAAGAATCAATTTTTTTAAGGGATTTGTCGAACTTTTTGTTTTGCGCAAACAGGGGCTGAATACCAACAGCACAAAGCAGCAGGATGAGACCAACTATTCTCATGGCAAGGGTTGTTTATTGAACCTCTAATCTAATGAAATTCAGGTTAAATTAAATTCAGATTATTGGTCAATAGTGACCCCCAACACCCCATGAATATGGACTAAACTTTCAGTCTCCGAATGAAATTCCGAGTCCTTTTGCAGCTTTGATCAGGTAGGAATCTTTTTTTACAAAATTGTATTCTTCGGTAGCTTCTTCCAGAGAAACACAGGTGATGGTATTGTTCTTAAACGCTACCATTTTCCCGAAATTTTTCTCCAACACCAGTTCAAAGGCCTTTACCCCAAACAAAGTAGCCAGCACACGATCAAAAGCAGTTGGCGTTCCGCCCCGCTGCACATGACCCAATACAGTTTCACGAATATCTGCCTTGCACCCGGCATCTTTTAATTGTTTGGATAGTTGATAGGCAACACCGCCTAAGCGTACATGTTCAGAACCTTTATCACCGGCCGTTGATGTAATGCTGCCTTCTTTTGGTTTGGCGCCCTCTGCAATTACAATGTTGGCAAAGCCCTTTCCTTTTTTGTAACGTAGCTCGAGTCGCTTCACAAGTTTTTGAATATCGTATGGAATTTCGGGAAGCAGACAGATCTCGGCACCACCGGCAATGGCCGTATGTAAAGCAATCCATCCGGCATCACGGCCCATTACCTCCATGATCATTATCCGGTGATGACTTTCAGCCGTGGTCACCAGTTTATCAAAACTATCGGTGGCAATCTGTACTGCCGTTTGAAAACCAAATGTCATGTCCGTTGAGCACAGATCATTGTCGATGGTCTTGGGAACACCAATGATTGGTATTCCTTTATCAAATAATATCTTTGAAATATTCTGGGAACCATCTCCTCCGATATTGATGATGGCGTCAAACTTATGCGCCTTTAATTTTTTAACCAGTTCATCGGAGCGGTCGACAAACTTTACGGTTCCATCTGCTTGCTTGACGGGAAATTTTACCGGATTGTCTTTATTGGTGGTCTTGAGTATAGTACCTCCTTTAACGTGAATGCCTGCCGTGACTTTGCTGGTGAGTTTTATGATCTCCTGTGGCTCGCGGAATATTCCATTGAAAGCTTCGATGCATCCATAGATTTCCCATCCTTTTTCTTTTCGTGCGCGCTTGGCAATACCACGGATAACAGCATTAAGTCCCGGGCAGTCGCCACCACCGGTAAGAACAAGTATTTTTTTATTCATGATCAATCAGGTTGAAGAAAATAAATATCTGAAAATAAGTTGAATGTTGCTGTGTGTTTACAGGATTAGAAATACAACAGCAAAGGAATTATTTTTCAATGGAAGCAGCTCTCCGGAGTCTATCGTTTATGGCTCGTCCGAGTCCTTCGTCCGGAACAAACTCAGCCAGGATAAAATCGATCGGCATCTTATCAAATTCACGCAGCGCGGTAAACAGGTTTTGCGCTGCTTCTTCCATATTCCCGGAAGGCGATAAGATGAATTGAAAGGGTGAGTTAAAATCATCCTGGAAGGTGAGGAGACCTACTTCATGCGCAGGATATTGCTGCAGTAATTCTTCCATCTCCCCAATGATGAGCTTTTTGCCAGGGGCATAATGACTTTTAAGCTGACCCGGGGCTTTTGGATTGGATGTTGAATGCGCCTGCACTACCACCGGACCGATTAAGTCGTTGATCTTCTCCAGACTGAGTCCACCCAGACGGTAAATCGTGGGTTGATCGGTTTCAAATCCGATGATTGTTGATTCAATACCAACACGGCATTCACCACCATTCAGAATATAGGGTATACGATCACCCAACTGGTCATTGACATGTTCTGCGCGTGTGGGACTCACATAGCCGAATGGATTAGCACTGGGTGCCGCCAGCGGAAAGTCAAGTTCACGAAGAAGCGTACGGGTGATAATGTGATCCGGACATCGGATGCCTACGGTATCCAGTCCGGATGTTACCATATCCGGAATGACAGGTTTTTTCCTGAGCAGTAGTGTAAGCGGTCCTGGCCAAAAATGTTTCGTAAGCTCGAGGGCGGCATCCGGTATTTTCTCCACGTATAACCGGGCGTGCTCTATGTCCGGAACGTGAACGATCAGCGGATCAAACTCAGGCCGGTTCTTGGTTTCAAATATCTTGGTGACAGCTGAAACATTCAGTGCGTTACCGGCCAGACCATAAACTGTTTCGGTCGGGATTCCTACCAGTTCACCCTGTTCTAAAAGACTTTTTGCCCGTTGTATGTCAATGCCGATATCAGCCATTGGGCAAAGCTAAAATTTATTTGGTACTGTGATGTAAACCGGTTTATGCCGAAGTGTTAATTATTTGATTAGCGAGTCCGTGGATACATTATATTTACAACCTATAACCAACTCTCAAAGCCCATGAGCAACAAGACCAGATCTATTCTAAAGGCTATTGCCGTAATTTTAGTACTGCTGGCTGTACTGATGCACCTGAACTGGGTGGTAATCCCGTCTGTTGTTATCTACCGGTTCTGGATTGTGATCATCGCCTTTGGGTTATTGCTGATCAGTTCAAAGTAAGCTTAGACTTTTATTTCGCATGCGAAGCATGGATTGATTGGTCGTAATCTTTTCCAGGTCATGTAGTGGAAACCATTTCAGATCATGTGATTCTTCGGTGATCAGGAGAGGTTCCTGCTGATCAGTCTGGAAAAGAAAACGAATGTCAAAATGTAAATGCTCCGGAAAATCTTTCCGTTGAGGAATGGTATGAATGTCAATATCAAAAATGGCTTCGCGAAGGAGCGTGAATTTTCTTAGACCGGTTTCTTCTTCGGCTTCACGCAAGGCTACAGCAAAAATATTTTCATCACCATCTGCATGGCCTCCTGGCTGCAGCCATTTATTCAGTTTGGCGTGATGGGTGAGCAGGACCGACTGCAGGGATTGATCTACAATCCAAGCTGAGCCGGTAAGGTGTCCGGGGAGGTGATCACGGTGAAAACAACGGGGGTGTTCAAGCAATGTAAGGAACTGATTTGTAAAGGAATTTTCCTCCGGATAAGGCGTTTGATAATGGGCAAGGGTATGTGTTAAAAGGTTTTTGGTAACAATCATTTCTGAAATATGGTAGAGTTTTTTGAATCGTGTGTTTGAGCCCCGTAGGGACGAAACATGGGTAGACGAGATTGTATATTATTCCAGTCCCGTAGGGACGCAATATTGGTAGAAATATTGTGTAATCATTCAAGTCCTGTAGGGACGAAACATTTTATTCCAAAGGCTTGAAGAGATAACGTTCATCGTATCCAACCTCAAATGTATTCAGCATGTCAACGTATTCTTCCTTGAAAGATTTAGACCGGTGGTGAATTTCCTGATCAAGGATATATGAAATTACCATATCGCCTTGTGATTTACTGTATGAAAATGCACCATATCCTTCCTGCCACTCAAACCTGCTGTGTATAAAATTGTTTTCGTTGATCCATTTTGAAGAATTGCCTTTTACGTCCTGGATCAGCTCAGAAAGGGATTGTGTTGGCCGCATTCCAAAAAACATATGAACATGATCAGGCATGCCATTGATGATTAACATTTTGTGATTGTGCATCTGGACGATTCCGGTGATGTATTTGTAGAGATCGTTCTTCCATTCAGGTTGAATGAGGCCTGCGCGGTATTTGACAGCAAAGACTGCATGAATGTGGAGTTGGGTATAGGTGTTTGCCATCGGATCAGAATATTAAGACAACGGATGATACCAATATCACGTCCCTACGGGACTGAGTAATCAAATACAATTTTATCCTACCAATATATTGTCCCTACAGGACAATGGTAAGGTCGCGATTCATTCTAGCAATGTACGTCCCTACCGGACTGGTAACTACGTGCAAAATTCCTTCTACCGATATTGCGTCCCTACGGGACTTTGTTATCGGATACAATTCCATTCTATCAATTTTTCGTCCCTACGGGACTTGATAATTACATATAAATCCTCCTACCAATTTTAGGTCCTTACGGGACTGTTTTTTCTGCAGTGTTACTGGATAACAACAGTCACTTTATTCACACGGTTAGCTTCCAGCTTACCGGTCTGTTCACCGCCACCGGAATTGTCTTTTTCTTCGGTGCGAGCCAGAATAAAATAGGAGATAGGTTTCAATTCCTTAAAGATGACAAGACCTTTATCGTCTGTTACACCTTCTGCTACTGGATTAGTTTCCGCGTTATAGTCCTCTTCTTTTTCATACAGCTGAACCTTTACACCTTTTTCGGTATTTCCCAACTCATTACGAATGGTTACGTTCAGGCGTGTTTTAATGATCTGAAAGCTCAATGACAAGAAAAGAATGCTCAATACAAGAATTGATCTGAATGTAGTTTTCATACGGTAGAACATTAAAATAAAAAGGTCGCCAACAGTTTGTTAGCGACCCTTAAGTTAAAACTAAAGTTGATTTATAACACGTTCAAAATTGACGATTCTGTAGCCGGTAAATTATTTCTGCAGAGCGTTTACACTGTCAATTTCAGCCTGAATGAGTTTTGAATAATTCACATTCCAGTTGTCTAACCGTTTGATATGTGAAGACATACGTTTAAGGAAGTCAGTATAATCACGGCTTTCCTTTGATGACCAGCCCACCTCAGCCATTGCGCACGCACGGGGGTAAACCATGTGTTCAACGTAATCACTGGTTTTCATGTATTCTGTCCATACATTGGCCTGCACACCCAATATATGTTTCGCCTGTTCGGCTGTGAGTTGTGACGGCACAGGTTCATAGGTGTAGACTCGTTTAACATCGATGAGACTACCTACTGGAATAGGTTCGGCTTTTTTGGCGGGGTCCTGATGGTAATCAAAGTAACACCATTTCTCAGGTGTCATGATAACATCGTGATCTTGTTGCGCAGCAGCAATTCCGCCTTCTTCACCACGCCAGCTCATCACGGTAGCATTCGGGGCAAGTCCACCTTCAAGGATCTCATCCCACCCGATAATTTGTTTGCCTTTGCTGTTAAGGTATTTCTCAATGCGTTGAATGAAATAGCTCTGGAGTGCGTGAGTGTCTTTCAGGTTTTCGGTTTTCATCCGCTTTTTACAATGCGGGCAAACTTCCCATTTTCCTTTTGGACACTCATCTCCACCAATATGAATATACTGGCCTGGAAAAAGTGTAATCACCTCATCCAGCACATCCTGCAGAAATACAAAGGCATCTTCTTTACCGGCACAGAAAACATCATCGAATACACCCCAGGTTGTTGCTGTTTCATAGGGTCCTGAAGTACATCCCAGATTTGGATAAGCTGCCAGTGCAGCCATAGCGTGTCCGGGTAATTCGATTTCAGGAATGATCGTTACATAACGCTCTGCTGCATATTTTACAATGTCCCTGATTTCATCCTGCGTGTAGTAACCGCCATAGCGCTGGCCATCGTAGCCCTTCACCTGGCTCCGGGTTTTTGTAGTTGCTTTTCCGATAACCGTTTCTTTTCTGAAGGCGGCTATTTCCTGGAGCTTCGGATATTTTTTGATCTCAATACGCCATCCCTGGTCCTCGGTCAGGTGCCAGTGAAAGCGATTGAATTTATGCTTCGCCAGCAGATCAATATATTTTTTGATGAATGCCGGGGGAAACATATGGCGCCCTACATCGAGGTGCAATCCACGATAGGAGAACCGCGGGTAATCGGTGATGGTAATAAAAGGAACTTCCTTGCCATCGGATGAGATACTTTGCATCAGTGTTTGCGCACCGTAAAATAAACCTGCACTGGTTCTGGCCTGAAGCAATACACCATTTTTATCGATCACCAGGTTGTACCCTTCATCCGGTAGAGATTCATCCGCTACGGTTGCTAAAATAATTTTGTTTTCATCATCTGTTGCCTCAACGATAGAACCGGAAATATTTTTTGATGCAAAGAATTCCTGGAGCAGCGAAGCGATATGCTTTTCATCTTCTGTTTTGGCAACGATGCTCAGGCTACCGGATTTCCATTCAACAACGTCCTCACCTACCGTCAATGAAACCGGGCGCGGAACGATATCCGGGGTTTTGATTTCTTTCTTACTGCATCCTACAATGAGAAGGCAGGTAAAAACTAAGCCGATTATTTTTTGCATGGACGTGATTGTTTCGTTCATGCATAAATAGAGAAACACTTTTCAAATATCAATGAATAATGAAAGTGTGTTCGTGTGCCTTTGTAAAAAGTCATTGGTCAATAGTCATTGGTAATGCATTACTACCAATGACTATTGACCAATGACCCGTGAATTAATGACTGACTTATCTTTTATCTTAACAGCAGAACCCCGCCACGTTTTTCCTGTGTGCCTTTATTATCACCATACAACCTTCTGTAGCGAACCACATACGTATATGTTCCACCCGGCATGAGTTGGGATGCATTGTTTTTGTATCCGCCATTCCAGGTAAAGTTTACATCGCTGGACTCGAAGATCATCTCACCCCAGCGGTTGAAGATATAGATCTGGAAGTTGTCCGGATCAATAAAGAATGTGAAGAGCCTGAATTGCTGATTGACAGGCTGCCCTCCCTCCATTACCGGGCTCGTAGGCCGGAATGCATTCGGTCCTGTGATCACCGGATCACAATCTACCAGCACATCGCTTCGATCACGGCTAACACAACCGAAGCTATTGAGAAGTTCTACTTCGTACAATCCGGGATCCTGAGTTTCATAGACTTGTTCGGTAAAATTCAAGGTTGATTGTTGGTTGTTGATGATCTCAAACCAGTCATAAGCGATAAAGTTTGGCCCCGGATCAAGTTTGGCAATCTGTGTATTTTCATCGGGGTTAGCCGGATCAGGACAGATCAGAACTTCATCCAGCAGATTTCCAGGTGTTGCCGGTGAGAGGAAAATATCCAGTTCAGCAGTGGCTTCACATTGACCATCGGTAGCTGTAACAGCATACAATCCACCGGCAGTACGACCGGGTAGTGTTACTGTGTTTTGTCCTCCAATCACGCTGCCCTCTAATGACCACTCAAATCCATTGGCGATTACCGTACGGCTGGGAACGGCTACCAGTTCAAACGGTACACCGCCATCACACGGTATTCCATTGGTAGTAATAAAAACACTGAGCGGCCCGTTGATCGTTACCGGTTTGGAAATGGTACGTGCCGGGCAGCCGGTTGCCGGGCTTCGCATGCCCAACGTAAAGCTTCCGGGAGAAGTCGTTACACTGAATTGCTGACCTGTGCCATTTGGTGGCCCGGTCCAGGTATAAAAATAATTTCCAATCGGACTACTCATGTTTGTCGGTGCAGCCTCCAGAATTACCGGAGATGTACATGGATCAAAAGTAAAGTCGGGAACAAAGTTGTCAACGGTTACCGATATGGTTGCTGGCGTAGGACAAGAGCCGCCTGCGCCATCATCTACAATTACCTGTAATGTCCATGTTCCTGGATTTACGGTGACGGTTGCTGTATTGAGTGGCAACACCAGGCCACCTGCAGGTGATCCGGTCCAATCATAGGTTGTTCCACCTTGAGCAGTAAGCTGAGATTGTGCGCATAAATTAGACTGATCAAATGTTACCGGAATTTGTGGTCCAAGTGTCTGCGCAGCGTTGCCCGGTGAAAGGCATCCTGCGATAGTTACTTCAACAATATAATTTCCCGGAGGCACTGCTGCTGTAGAGAAATTAAGTGTTGCTGGTTTTGGAGTAACCGGTATTACAATGGTTCCTGTCGTTGCATCTCTCACAACATAGGTACCTGCTGAAGCAGAAGTAGTCACAACATCAATGACGTCAGGACCACAGACAATTTTTGGTGTAGGTGTAACTGTAAAAGCGCTCGTGGGAATAATCTCACTGTCTGAAACAGCACAACCGGTCACCTGATCGGTTACATCAATCGTATAGGTTCCGGGTTCAAGTGTAGCCGGTGTAAGCTGAACACCTGTCGGTGCAAGCACATTGGTATTGGACTGTGAAAAATTAGGACCGATGAAATCATATGATACCTGTGAGCCAGCAGGCTGGGTGATATTCAGTGAAAGTTGTCCGGTAAAGGCTGCACATCCGGAAGGCGCAACAAGAGCCAATACGACAGCAGGAGACTGGTTAATAGTAAAGGTCACCGTATCGCGAACATAACACCCACTTCCGGCATCCAGGAATTCAACCGCATAACTGCGTATGGCAGGTGTTGCGAAATCGGTGAGCTGGTTTGGACTTGTATTACCAGCAATCGGATTATAAGGACCATTGTTCACACTCAAAAGCCAGGTATGGGTGTTAATGTTAATACCGGTATTCAGGTTTATAGACGGAGTTCCTGTACAGATCTCCTGATCACGCCCCAGGTTTATCCGGGTCAGCGACTGGAATAGTTGAATGTCTCCGGGACTGCTACAACCGGTTTCAGTATCGGTTACGGTAACCGGATATGTTCCCGGCAAACTGACACTTATGGTTTGTGTGGTGGCGCCCATATCCCACACATAGCTCAATGGATTTGGATACGTTGGATCTGTGAGTGCATCAAGGATCTGTGGAGGTGTACACAATGAAAGCACCTGTGTCGGATCCGGAGGTGGTGGAAAAATGACCACGGTATCCCGAAGTATAACCACTAATCCTTCACACCGGTTGGTCACACTTAATGTCACAAAGTATGTGGTAGGTACTCCGGTAATCGGGTACATGTGTGAGGTGTCTGCGACAACCTGTGCTACGCCTGTTACTCCGGTACCATCACCAAAGGCCCACGTCAGTGTGTCAATATCACTTACGCCTGAACCTGTAAAGTAGGTGGAATCACCTTCACAAATACCGGTGAACGATATGGATGGCGACTGTGGTTGATTGGTAATGTTGTTAATGAAATTAGGAAGCCCTAATGTACTTGATGTGGTTGCGGGAGGTACAGCGGGTTGTAATGGAAAATCGTTGGAAACAAATGTTGATAACGCTGTGGTATCTCCGTTAACATTAATAACCCCCAGGTAGTCTTTACCATCTACGGCAACATAAATCTGACCGTTCGGTCCGCGTTGAATAGCACCAAGCCGTTCGTTGATAACCGTGGCTGACTGTGGAGGTCCTGCAGGTGTTGTAGGAATAATTTCATGGGGAACACCCAACGTATCAAAAGCAAACTCATACAAGCGTGATGTGCCTCCGGATAGGGTAGCAAAGAGTTTCTCACCGGCAAACTCAAGACCGTATACTTGTCCGGATGTAGTATTCAGATTTAAGCTTCGGAGATTGGAAACTACTCCGTTATTGAAATCAAATACCTCTACAAAATTTCCAGTGGGTGTTGATAAGGCAACAGCCAACCGGTTACCGTCAACCTCCATATATCCTTCACCGCTTGCTGCCGATGTGTTCGAGTGATCAGACCCAACAGAAGAAATCACCGGATTGCCAATACCCAGGTTGCTAACCAGATATGCCCTGAAGGAGTTATTGCCATATTCGTGAGCAATGAGCCAATTGCCATCACTGGTAATGCGCTCGGTGCTGGGAGCGAAGAGTTTTACATTCGTCTCGACCATACCACCAATCCCGCCATTGAGTTTCAGATCAAACAGCGAATAACTCAACTGGAACTGTGATCCGTAAATCCGTTGTGTGGTGAAAATATAATAGAGGGTTTCATCCTGAGGAACCGGTACGATAAGCGAGGACTGGGTTGACTCCGGATCGCCACCTAATCCGGTAGCTACGACCGAGAAGTCGCGCCTCCAGAGTGTATTTCCATCGGTAAAAATGACTACCTGACCATTCTGATCACAGATAATGGATGTTCCTTCCGGTGTGTTCATCACCGGGTTTGACACAGCAATGATAGGATCATCGGGTGCGGGGTTAAAATCTATACCGGCATTTTGTCCGAAGTACCAGAAGTTGGCGCGTTCATCCTGCACATCGTATTCTTTAATGTTCACACCGGCATGGGTTGAACATGATCCTCCCGCAGTAGCAACTAGGTAATAATAGCCTGCCGAATCAGGTTGCAACACTGCAGTGGTTCCGGTGCCAGAGTCCATCGGCCCACCCGGCCCAAACCATTGCCAGGTTATGGTTCCCGTTCCATTTATTTGTGCTGTCAGGGTGAAGGGATTACACGGATTATTCGGATGGGGTGTAGGCGGATTTGTAGCTTTTGGAAATGGCAGTTCACAACTACAAGCAGTCGTATCCTGCACCAGATCGATTTGCAGATCGAAGTTAGCTACGTTGATCGTTTGTAAAGTATCCTTTGATTGTCCGTTTAAAAATGCAGTGACCCGAACCGGATAACTTCCACCGGCTGTATAGGTATGCACCGGACTCCAGCTGGTGGTGTCGGCTGTGCCATCGCCAAAATCCCACACCAGACTATCCGCACCGGGTGATACCGTAGGGAAGAATGATGTTGGTGCGTTGGCACATAATCCGTCCGCAGTAAAGAAGACGCTCATATCCAGAGAATCAGCGGGAGCAAATGATGGAAACTGCCGGCCGCCAAAATTTCCGGGGAATACATTGGGGTTATACAGAACCAGGTTTCCAATAGAATCCGTGCGACTAAGTGCACCCAGAAAAAACGATCCTCCGGATTGATATAGATGATAGATCACACTATCGGGTCCCATCTGCAAGCCATAGCTTTCGGTTGGTAAAGTCGGCAACACAGAAATAGCTGTAGGTGTAGGAGGTACAAGATCTGTCAGATCATATTGAAGTACATCTCCGCTGGCAGCGCCTTCTCCAAATACAGACACATAGAGGAACAGACCATTGGGGCTGAACTCTGTATCGTAGATGGCCTGTGTGAGTGGTGCAGCGCTGGTGATGGCAGTATTCACTACGGTTATTCCTGACAATGTCGGAAGCACCGGAGGACCTGGCGCTGTTGAAAACGCAATCGTAAATATTTCTACATCCCGGTTGGCTTCCTGGGGCGCAACAGCAATCCGGTTGGTAGCCGGATGGAAGGAGAAATTTGCTGCACTTTCAATTACCCCGATTGAAACTGATCCAACATAGGTAGGTCCGGCAGAAGTGATCTTTATAAAGTGATATTCATTGGATGTCTGGCGATGGACCATCAACCAGAAGTCGTTACCGTTCGGATCCGGTAACATGATCATCGCTTCTGACAACCCTGCGGGCGATCCGGCTACCACCTGATCCTTGGAAACCACATCACCAAGAGGTGGTTGTCCAAAACCTGTGGCATTTCCGATCTGTGCTGAATCAACTACACTGAAACGAACCGTTCCATTATTAACGAAAACAAAATATTCGCTGGAAGCGGCAGGATTCTGGCAGATGGCAACCGGTTGATTACGCGTATTATTACCAATAATGATTCCATTGGGCATCGTCTGGTGAGACGCATCGATAATCCGGGTTCCGTCAGAGTAAAAGATCAGGTTGCCATTGGTTGGATCCGTGGCTACTGCGCTTCCTCCGGTTCCCAGTGGAAATTTATTGGTTACCACCGCTGGGGCATTGGTAGATCGGCTAAACCGGATCCCTGTATTTCCACCACCGAAATACCAATTGTAGCCGGAGAAATCCTGTGCTGTCACCCATGCAGGAAGTGTCAGCGCCAGAAAGAAAACAAGTCTGTAAATTTTAGTACGCATCGCGGGATTAGTAGATTCTCAACTTACCATTCATCACCTTTAAGGGTCAAACGTAAAACGCCCAACATACCCTAAAGTATACAATTTGCTTTAAAATTAACCGTTAGTCGTTAATCGTAACAGGTTTATCGATATTCAGTACTTCGGTTGAGGTTATAACCGCTCACCAAATAAGAATTAACGAATAACGATTACCGGATAACGATTAACTTTTCATTACTTTGCTTTGATTGCGCAATCTTAAAAAGAACGTTGATGTACAGGATACTCCTGATTTCATGTGTATTAATGCTGGGGTTGGAAGGTGCGGTAACTGCCCAGGATCCTCAATTTTCCCAGTTTTACGCGGCTCCGCTATACTTAAACCCAGCTCTGGCCGGTTCAACCAATCAGGCCCGTGCCGGAATGAATTACCGCAATCAATGGCCGGCTATTGATGCCAACTTCCGCACCATGGCGATCTTCTTCGATTACTTTATTGAGGATAAAAACAGCGGAGTAGGTGTGGTGCTGACGCGGGATGTCGAAGGACTTGCCGGATTGCGTTCGCTAAGCCTTGGTCTCCAATATTCCTACGAACTTCAGATTACAAAAGACCTGGGCTTCAGGCCTGGCGTTCAGGTAGCTTTGTTTAACCGGGATGTTAATTTTGACAAGCTCACTTTTGCGGATCAGTTCAATGAGTTCGGACAGATTGAGGATGCTACCAGTGATGAATTTAACTTTCTCAACACCGGCCAGAGTAAAACATTTATTGATCTTTCTTTTGGCGGTGTTTTCTTTACCCGTAGTGCCTGGCTTGGAATTTCTGCATGGCACCTGACGCAGCCTAATCAAAGCGTCATTGGTGAAGAAAGTAAACTGCCGATTAAACTTTCCCTTCACGGTGGATTCAAATTCTATATGAAGCCAGGTGTAGTGGGCAGCGGTGTATATGCGCGCAATGCTGAGCGAAGTATAGCTCCGGCCTTCCAGTATCGCCACCAGGGAGAATGGGATCAAATGGATCTGGGATTGTACTTCACCTTTGAACCTCTTGTACTCGGTACATGGTACCGCGGAGTTCCCTTCAAAAAGCTGGGTGAAACGGTTAATAACGAATCCATCGTGCTCATGCTTGGTTTTGTTAAGCTGGGAGCAAAGGATGCCATCAACATTGGGTACAGCTTCGATTATACCATTTCCAAACTTGGTCCCCAGAGCGGTGGTGCCCACGAGTTCAGCCTCGTTTATACCTGGCCAATGCGAAACCCCCGTAAGCCACCTAAAGATAAACTCATCATTCCTTGTCCTGACTTCTAGGTTCAGTCATCAGTTGACAATGGGCAATTGACAAACTTCCGAATGTCCTTGTCAACTGAACATTGTCAACTGTCAACTCTGCTTTCCCGACTAACCCTCGTTAGTGGCACGAAATTTTTTATGCATTCGTGACCCAAAAGTTTGCCATTAACCAAACTTTTCCGTTTAATTTTGCATTTAGAAAATTTATTAAACAAAAACTGAATGGATTTCATCTAACGTTTCACTTTAACGCTTGAAAAGAAATTGAAAACATTGTTCACCATCCTTACAGCGGCCAAGGCTGCTTACCAACCTGAAAGAACATTCTCGTTCTTAAACAACGCCTGCACGGTGACCAGGCGACCGCGACCCGTACGCTTTGCGCGTATCTGATACCTCCATCATACAACCCTAGTTGTTGCAAGACGTGATGTCCAGGACATTGCGCCTTTCGTGCTTTTAGCACTGGTGTTTTCAATCATTCATATTTTAATTCTGAACAAACATTGGAAAATCATAATCTCATTGTCAGACTGGCAACAGTAAATGACAAACATTACGCAGAAACCATCACGAAAGAGATGGAGGAATCTGCCAAAGCCCGTGGCACCGGCATTGCCAAACGCTCTCCTGATTACATCGTGAAGAAGATGGAGGAGGGCAAAGCGGTTATCGCCCTAACACAGGATGGTACCTGGGTTGGCTTTTGTTATATCGAAGCCTGGGAACACGGAAAGTATGTTGCCAATTCCGGGCTTATTGTTTCTCCGGCATTCCGTAAGACGGGAGTTGCCACAGAGATCAAGCGAAAAGTATTTGCGCTGTCGCGTGAAAAATATCCGACTTCTAAAATTTTCGGGCTTACCACCGGTTTGGCTGTTATGAAGATCAATTCTGATCTGGGCTATGAACCGGTAACATACTCTGAACTCACTAACGATGAAGAATTCTGGAAAGGCTGCCAGAGCTGTGTGAACTACGAGATCCTGATGAGCAAAGGCAGGAAGAACTGTATGTGTACAGCCATGTTGTTCGATCCGGCTGAAGCGGAAGCCAAGATCAAGGCTGCTGAAGCTGCCAAGGCTGCGCAGGTGATATTACCTGCAAAAGCCGAAACGGTAGTTACACCGGAAGGCGAACTGGTTCGTCATCGTGAGTTTAAGGGTAACTTCAAGCTGTTTGAGCGATGGGTTCGCTTCAAGCAATTTGTCCTCCTGAAGTCTTTCCGTAAGAAAGACGAAGGAAATGGCGACAAGTCAGATAAGAAATCGCTGTTAAGCTTTTTCTTTTTCTGGTAAGAACAACAGTACGTAATAATTCAAAACGTAAAACTCAATTAATATCTGGAAAGCTTTGGGCTTTTAGCTTAGGGCTTTCGGCTAAACTTTAAACGATGGCAAAGAAGAAAGTAGTATTGGCATTCAGTGGAGGATTGGATACATCCTTCTGTGTAAAGTACCTCGGTGAAGAGAAAGGATTCGAAGTTCATACCATCAC
>DASXWH010000115.1:0-24792 GCA_036503775.1 Ohtaekwangia sp. | reverse complement strand
GCGTGGATCAGCAGTTTCATGTACGGTATGACCTCCCGAGCTTCTGAGTCCAAGACCGTCCATAGCCATATCTACATATCCGGAAGTGAATGAAATATCGGCCGCGCCTGCATCACGCGGGTTCACTGCACGTACGCTGCCCATGTTGAGATCGAGACTAACCTGATTGAAATAGTTTAAAAGTTGGTAGTTGCCTGGTGTGGGTGCCAGCGGAGGATAGCCTTCACCAAACGTGATCTGAGCTTGCGTTTGCGGCAGGTGGTCGGCAACGATCTTCTTCATTACATCCTGTGCTTTGGCCAGTTGCTCAGGAGATATCGCCCGGATGTCACCCGTAACGATAGCATCTTTGGCAACGATATTCCCTTTTCCAAAAGTTGTTCCTCCGTTTTCATTCACACGATGGTCAACCGTAGTTCCTCCGAGTATAATCCCCGGATTAAACGTGAGGTTTTCTTCTTTTGATAGTGCCTCATAAAATCCATACACAATCCGGCAGGCTTCATAGATAGCGCCAGCACCAACTCTTTCCGTAAAGATCTGTGATGAATGAGAAGGTACACCGGTAACTTTTAATTCCCAGTCAAAGGAGCTGCGCCTGGAAATATTGGCGGTTTCAAATTTTCCATCGCCATCTTCAAAACCCAATGCAATATCTGCAGTTTTTGCAGCTTCAATTAGTTCATGGCGGGCCAATGAAAGCGGTTCACCGCTGAGTTCTTCATCACCGCACAGGAATACAATAATGTTCATGTCCTTTAACAACCCGGCATCTTTCAGCGCTTGTAGTGATTGAATGATCACTACATTTCCACCTTTCATATCACCCACACCCGGTCCGCTGGCGGTGGAGTCATTGACGAGCACATATTTTTGAAACGGGCTTGAAGGTTCGAAGACGGTGTCCAGGTGCCCGATCAGTAAAATGGTTTTCCCTTTTCCTTTATGTTCTGCGATCAGATGGCCTGCACGGTTAAACGGCTTTCCGTCAACCCACCGGGTTTGAAAACCCAGCGCGTCAAGCTTCGTCTTAAAACGCTGGCCGACTTGATACACGCCTTCAAAATTCATAGTGCCACTGTTGATGTTAACAACCTCTTCCAGGAACTGAAGGGCTTCAGCAGCGTGGGTGTCTACGTGGCTGGCAATTTTCTTTTCGGTTTTGGAGAGCTGTGCCCACAAGGGAAAATAGCTTACGGCAACCAGTAACACCAGAATGAGTTTTGTAATCATTTGAATTTTAAAAGAATTGTTCATGCGTAATATACTTCTTCCCGGTTTAATCTGCGTGACCTGTTTATGTATGGCTATAGTACATGGGAGGGGCGTTCATGAATCCGTTGGTCAGATGTGATATGCAAGGATGGCCGTTTTGGAATCCCATTTTTAAAAAATGAAAATTTTTTGCTCTTGTAAAAAGTCATGCCAGCCATTTTCTGATTTTCAGGTGAAGTACGGATTTAAAGTATCCGTAAATTACTACTCATATTGCTTTTTCTAAATGGAAGGAAAATCTATCCCTGTCCAAAACCATGTACCTGAATTTCTTTCCGGAGGTGGTGAGATGGGAAAATTGATCCGGGAATTTGACTGGTCTAAAACATCGCTTGGACCTGTCACGCAATGGCCCAAAAGTTTGAGAACGTGCGTGCAGATCATGCTCACTTCGCGGCAACCGTATTGGATCGGCTGGGGTAAGGATTTAATTAAACTCTACAATGATCCGTATCAGGCTATTGCCGGTGGTAAACATCCGTGGGCATTGGGCAAGCCTGCATCAGTAGTGTGGCGGGATATCTGGAAAGATATCGGGCCGATGTTGAAAACCGTAATGGAGGAGAATGAGGGGATCTACGTAGAGTCGCAGTTGCTGATCATGGAGCGAAATGGTTATCCGGAAGAAACACACTATACTTTTTCCTATACACCGGTAGCCGGTGATGACGGTGGCACTGAAGGAATGATATGCGCCAATTCAGATGACACCGAACGTATTCTCAGTGAACGGCAGTTACGAACATTAACTGAACTGGGTAAGGCGTTTACGGAAGTGAAGAGCAACGAAGATGTTTATCAGCGAACCATCGAAGCAGTCAGTAATAACAATTACGATTTTCCTTTTGCTGTTTTATATCAGCTGGTGGGCACCCAGGCTACGGTGGTAAATTCTACTCCGTTGGAAAATTCGAAGCATCGTGTTCCATCATCCGTAGAACTTCCGTCTGAAGGGGTGTTTGCCGAAGTCTTTCAGAAGGCATTGCGTTCAGGCAAACCCCAGTTGATCAATGCCATTCAGGATCTATTAGGTGATATGCCGAAAGGTGCATGGCCGATTGCAACCGATAAAGCGATTGTTTTGCCCATTGTTCAGCGGGGGCAAAAAGATGCATTCGGTTTTTTTGTGATGGGCGTTAACCCCTATCGTCTTCTGGATGAAAAGTTTACCAGTTTTTTTCAGCTGGTAACCGATCAGGTGGCTACCAGTCTCGCGGGTGTTCACGCTGCTGAAGAAGAACGAAAGAGACTGGAAGCGCTGGCGGAAATTGATCGCGCTAAAACTACTTTCTTTTCCAATATAAGCCATGAGTTCCGAACGCCATTGACGTTGCTGCTCGGACCTATCCAGGATGTATTGAATGAGCCGGACCAGGTCGATGATAACCGGAAAAGAATGGAAGTGGCGCTGCGTAATGTGCAGCGGATGCAGAAGCTGGTGAACCTGCTGCTCGATTTTTCCAAAATAGAAGCCGGCAGACTTGAGGCTGATTTTGTTCCGGTGGATATCGTCTCGGTAACGGAAGACCTCGTGAGTAATTTCCGTTCAGCTATTGAAAAAGCGGGGATGGAGCTGATCATTACAAAGGAAATCATTGAAGAGCCTGTATATCTCGATGTGGATATGTGGGAGAAAATAATTTTGAATCTCGTCTCCAATGCATTTAAGTACAGTGAAAAAGGGTTCATTGAAGTTTCAATCCGCAAAGAAGAGACGAGTGTGCTGGTGGCGGTTAAAGATTCAGGAATTGGTATTCCCGAAAGCGAGATCGACAGGGTATTTGAACGTTTTCATCGTGTACAAAATGTAGGGGGAAGAAGTCAGGAAGGAACGGGTATCGGACTCGCCATGGTTCGCGAGCTGGTGAAACTTCAGGATGGCTCTATTTCCGTTCAAAGTAAAGTAGGCGAAGGTTCCGTGTTTACGGTTTCGTTACCCCTGGTTAAAAAGAATGTGAAGAAAGACAAGCTCCGGATCCATAAACCGGGAGCCCAGTCTTCTGTTTATATCGAGGAAGCTGTACAGTGGTTGCCGGCCAGTAGTGATGAGTTGATCATCAATAAAAGCGATAAACGATTCACTATTCTGCTGGCTGATGATAACAGTGATATGCGCAAGTATATTAACCGGTTGCTGGCACCTGATTACAATGTAATTGTGGTCACCGATGGGGAAGAAGCATTTTCGAAAGCGATTGAAGCCAAGCCTGATCTTATTCTTTCCGATATCATGATGCCGAAGCTGGATGGTTTCGGATTGTTGAAAAAATTACGGAATAATCTTTCCACCCGAAGTATTCCGGTTATATTCCTCTCAGCGCGTGCAGGCGAAGAGGCACGGGTTGAAGGTATAAAAGCCGGTGCTGATGACTATTTAACCAAACCCTTCTCGTCACGCGAACTGCTGGCGCGGGTTGGTAATCATATTGCCATCGCCAGTACACGGACACAAACGGAAAAGGAATTCTTCAATCTGTTTCTGCAATCTCCGGCACACATTCATGTGATGAAAGGACCGGAGCATACCTTCGAGTTTTTTCATCCCCTGGGAATCGCTGCCATCGGCCGTGATATTACCGGAATGAAAGCCCGGGAAGCGCTGCCCTATATGGAAGGTCAGGGCTTCTTTGAAATCCTGGATTCTGTGTATAAGGACGGAACACCGGCACATATAAAGGAAGCCCGGGCGTTGATACCTGATGAAAATGGTGAGATGGTTGAACACTATTTTAATATGACCTATCTGCCGTGGAAAGATCTTCAGGCTAACATTCAGGGGGTTCTGCAATTTACATTTGAAGTTACTGAGCTGGTTCAGGAGCGGTTGAAGGCAGAAGCCAATGAACGGAATCTGCGTTCTATTGCTGAACAGGCTCCGGTGGCGATGACGGTATTGAAAGGAGTGGATCACACCGTTCAGATTGTCAATGATCTTGTGCTGCAGCTTTGGGGCAGAACGTATGAAGAGGTGATTAATATTCCGGTAGGCAAAGCGCTTCCGGAGATCGTAGCACAGGGAATAATCGAATTGCTGAACAACGTTTATAAAACGGGTAAGCCCTACAGGGCAAATGAATATCCGGTGGAACTCGACCGGCATGGTAAACGTGAAACGGTTTACCTGAATTTTATGTATCAGCCTTTGCTGACTGCAAAAAAAAGAAATTGAGGGCATAATCGTAATAGCCACTGACGTTACGGAACAAGTCATATCGAGGAGAATTATTGAAGAAGGAGAATATAAACTCAAACATGCCATTGAGCTTGCAGACCTTGGAACGTGGAATATTAACCTGGCAACAAACTTTGTGGATTACTCTCCGCGTGTGGCAGAGTGGTGGGGTCTCCCGCAGGAAGGTGCTGATTTGAACCTTGTTATCGCTTGTATGCATGAAGCCGACCGGCCCAAAGTAGAAGCAGCTGTGGCGCACGCGATTAATGAAAGTGGTTACTACGAAGCTGAGTATCGTTTACTGAATTATAAAACAGGACAGGAAAGGTATATTCATGCGAACGGAAAAGTGTTCTATGATAATGCCAGGATTCCGGTTCGCTTAACCGGCATTGCACAGGATATTACGCTGACCAGAACGATACATCAGGAACTGGAGAAACAGGTGCGGCTGCGTACTGCTGAACTGGTTAACCTGAATGCTGACCTGGTAAAAAGCAATGAGAATCTCCGGCAGTTTGCCTATGTAGCAAGCCATGATTTACAGGAGCCGCTGCGGAAAATTCTGACGTACAGCGATCTGATCAGAAGTAAAAGTAAAAACGGACTGGATCAACCGACCAGCGAATACCTTGACAAGATTGCGCTGGGATCACAACGCATGTCCACGCTGATCAAAGACCTGCTTGAGTTTTCGCAAACGGAAAGCAAAGATGATCTGTATCAACGTGTTGATCTGAATGTGGTAATGCAGGATATCAAAAACGATTTTGAAATAAAGATTCAGGAAAAGCAGGCCGTTGTTTCTATTGACACACTTCCGGTAATACAGGCTATACCGTTACAGATGAATCAGCTCTTTTATAATTTATTCGGTAACGCCCTAAAGTTCTCGAAGCCCGGAGTACAGCATCATGTTAACATAACTGCATATCCCATAAGCCCGGAGGAGATTGAAAAACATAATCTCGACAGAAATAAAAAGTACCACGCTGTTATTATGCATGATAACGGTATCGGCTTCGATGCGAAATTCTCAGAGCAGATCTTTATTCTGTTCCAGCGTCTTCATACCCGTGATCAGTATGAAGGTACCGGTATCGGTCTGGCGCTCTGCCGGAAGATCGTGGAGAACCACAAGGGTTTGATCTATGCCGAAAGCAAAGAGGGTGAAGGCGCATCGTTTACCATTATACTTCCCGGATAGATTATCCATTAAACCGTCTGCCAAATTTGAATTACAGCAGACGGTTATACATCATACCTCATCTTTAATGTGCGTGTCCGCCTTCTTCTTCACTGTTCTTGATCTTGGAAAGTATGGCATAGGCACCTTTCACCACAACCGGTGAATCTTCAGGAAACCCTTCCGGGAGGTATACCTCCGTGTAGCCCAGCTCCTGGTATCCCGTTTGAATTTCAGTCATTGCAAAATGCTGACCTTCCTCATGGGACTCTTCACCTTCCGTGTGTTCTTCATGTTTCTCTTCTGTTGGCGTGAAAATGTATTTCTTTCCCTGAAAGGCAATGATGGCTTCATCGGGCAACGCTGTAACCAGGTTTCCCCCGGTCTCTACGTTAGCCTTCAGGTACATGCCGGGTAACAGCTCGCGATCTTCCTTATCGATATGACAATGTATCCGAATCGTTCGGTCCTCACTGATCTTCCTGCCGATCAGGTATACCGTTGCCATGCGTTCCTGAGATTCATTGGCTAATGTGAACCGGACCTTCTGACCGATCCGCAGTTTGGGTACATCTTTTTCAAAGACGGTAAGCTCAGCGTGCAGGTGTTGTGTGTCTACAATTTCAAACAGGATATCGGAAGGCCCCACGAACTTTCCCACATTCACATTTACTTCCGTTACATATCCGCTGATGGGAGAGTAGACCGCGCCCGTGCTGCTGATCGTACCTTCTTCCAGAGCACCCATATCGATGTTGATCATTTTCAATTTGGCCATCAATCCGTTTTTCTTTCCCAGCCAGGTTTGATATTCAGTTTTGGATTGCTGAAGTGTCTTTTGTGCATTAACATTTTCTTTGGCTAGTTCCTGCTGCCGCTCATACTCGGCTTTCGATAATTCCAGGTGAGCCTTAGCTTCCAGGTAATCCTGCTGCAGCTGGATATACTCCGGGTTTTCAATCACGGCAATGCGCTGTCCTTTTGTTACGCGCGACCCTTGCAGCAGATCTGTACTTTTTAAGAATCCACCTAACGGAACAGACACACTGACCAGTTGCTGGGGTGGAACATCGAGTACGCCATTTACTTTTATGGTTCCGCTGATCTGCTTGCGCTCCGCTTTACCCAGAACAATTCCGGCCGTCTTGAGTTGTGCTTCTGTAAGCACGGCTTCGTTTTCTTCTTCTTCGTGGTGATGTTCTTCGGTGGATTCTTCAGCTTGTTGCTTCTGACAGGAGGTGATCATGGTCACCACGATGATCAGGGTTATGATTGGATAGTTAAATTTCATATAGCTAAGGATAGAGTTCATAATTAGTTTTTGTTTCCGGCCAGATACTCCAGGTGAATAACCGATTGATTCAGATTGTTGAGACTGTTCAGGTAATCCTGCTCAATCTGGATGGCATTGTTCATATTCAGCCAATGTTCAGTATATCCGATCTCACCTTGCTGAAACGAGGTAAGCGACTGTTTTAAAATCAATCCGGCATACTGCAGGGAAGAGGCCTCATAGTAGTTTACTGCATTGCTGTTTTTTCTGTATTCCTGAATCGATTGCTGCCATTCACCCTGCATAGAAAGTTGCTGGTACTCATACTGAGCGGCTGCCTTCTGTTGATGAAGTTCAGCAGCTTTTACTTTGGCCCGTTCGGGGCCGAACCACAGCGGAAGAGAAAGCCCCACCTGGAAACCCTGAAAGCGATCACTGGTTGAAGCGAGGTCGCCTTCTGCATTCGCGGGTGTGCCGATTAACGTCTGGTTAAAATAACCCAGCATGATATCGGGGAGGAACTTAGCACCAGCAACCTTTCGCTCATGCGTGGCAATAACCTCCTGTTGTTTCAGGTATGACAACTCCGGGTTCTTTCCGATCTCTAAACTATCCGTTGATAAATTAAATACTCGTTTTTCCAGCGGTGCGTCCGTAACGGTTACGGGTTGATCACTGTTCAGTAAAGTGGTCAGGTGATTTTCATAAATATGAATGTCGGCCTGCAGTTGAATTACCTGATTGTGCGCTTCAAGTTTCCTGACTTCAGCAGTACTCTTTTCCAGCAAACGACTTTCTCCGGATCGATAGCGCAGATCAGCCGCGTTGGCAAACTGCGCGAACATACTGTCCAGCCGGAGCAGGAGTTTTTCTCTGGCCCTCAGGTAAAGCAGTTGATAGTAAACCTGCTTCACCTGGTAGATCAGCTCATTTTCTGTAGCGGCTTTTTGCAATTCGCTTCCCACGATTCGGGACTTACCCAGTGAACTTTGTGCTGAGAATACCGTGGGGAATGGAATGCTTTGTGTGATGGTAATGTTATTGTCATTTTTGACATAACTGTTGTATTGCCCGCGCATGTACATAACACTGGTTTTGCCGATGTCTGATGCGGTGCGCTTTAGCTGTCGGTTGTATTCAACATCCAGTTGGGCAGCCTCTACCTGTTTATTTTTTTGGATGGCTTGCTGAATGGCATGTTCCAGTGTTACCGGTACTGCAGGTACCTGACCAAATGCTGATGCTCCGGTCAACAGGAAAAGAATAAGGATACCGATTACACGCGGGCTGATTTTTCGGGAGGGAATATTCTCAAAGTATATATAGAGACAGGGAAGTACGATCAGTGTCAGCAGCGTGGAACTGATCAATCCACCGATCACTACCGTAGCGAGTGGTTTTTGAACTTCCGCACCGGCACTGGTGGCGAGTGCCATCGGCAGAAACCCGAATGAAGCCACGGCTGCTGTCATCAGCACGGGACGAAGGCGAATAGCTGTTCCTTTCATAATAATGTCATTTACATCTGTGAGTCCTTCTTTTTTCAGGCGATTGAATTCGGCAATGAGTACAATACCATTCAGCACCGCTACACCGAACAGAGCGATGAAACCAACACCTGCTGAAATGCTAAAAGGCATACCGCGCAACAGCAAGGCAACCACTCCGCCAATGGCAGCCATGGGTATGGCGGTGAAGATGAGCGCAGATTGTCTCACCGAACCAAACGTGAGGTACAGTAATATGAAAATGAGGATCAGCGCGGCCGGCACGGCAATCGATAAACGCGCTTCGGCTTCCTGCAGATTCTGAAACTGGCCGCCATAGGTGGGGTAATATCCGGGAGGGAATTTTACACGTTGCTCAATTTTTTCTTTAAGCTCTTCCACCACCCCGCTGACATCACGACCACGAACGTTGAATCCAACAATGATCCTTCGCTTGGCGTCTTCACGTTGTATCTGGTTCGGGCCGATCTGGAATTCGATGTTTGCCAGCTGACTTAAGGGTACCTGGTTTCCGTTCGGGGCAGTCACAAATAAATTACGAACATCCTCAATGCGTTGCCGGCTCAGCGAACTTAGCCGTACGACCAGATCAAATCTGCGTTCGCCTTCAAATACGAGTCCCGCGGATTGCCCCGCGAATGCCGTGTTAATGGTCTGGTTCACGGTTGATACATCGATGCCATACTTGGCCATCTCATCACGGTTGATTGCAATCACGATCTGCGGTAATCCGGTTACTTCTTCAACGTACATATCCCGTGCACCTTCAACTGTTCCCACCAGTTCAGCGATTTCACGTGAGAGACCGGTGAGTATATCGAGGTCTTCTCCAAAGATCTTTACGGCTACATCCTGCCGCACACCGGTCATGAGTTCATTGAAGCGCATCTGTATGGGCTGCTGGAATCCAAAGGTTACGCCCGGTACTTCTTCCAGTGCTTCACTCATTTTTTCAGCCAGCGCTTCACGGTCATCTGCTTTTGTCCAGCTATCCCTTGGCTTAAGAATAACCATCAGATCGCATGCTTCAATCGGCATAGGGTCTGTCGGTATTTCGGATGAACCTATCTTTCCTACTACCTCTTCTACTTCATCCGGAAAATCACGCATGAGAACAGCAGCGCCTTTCTGTGCGGCTTCGATCGTGTAGGATAGACTGCTTCCGGTAAGTACACGTGTCTCAATGGCAAAATCACCTTCATCGAGTGTAGGTAGAAATTCACCACCCATATTCAGAAAAAGAAAAAGACTGCCGATAAACAGGATCCCTGCAGTAACCACGACCAGAAATTTATACTTCAGCGATTTCAGAATAACCGGTTGATACAACCGGTGGAAGAAGTCCATCATGCGATCGGATAAATTTCTTTTGTGCTCCGGGTTCTTGCTGAGGAATAACGCTGACATCATCGGCACATAAGTGAGAGAAAGAATGAAAGCACCGAGGATGGCGAACGACACAGTTTGTGCCATCGGCTTGAACATTTTTCCTTCCACACCTACCAGCGTGAGAATAGGAAGGTATACAATGAGGATGATGATCTCACCGAAGGCTGCAGAAGTTCTGATCTTTGAAGCAGAGTGATATACTTCAAGATCCATTTCGGATTGTGTCAGTCGCTGCGTCAGGGTTCGCATACCGAGGTGATGCATGGTCGCTTCCACAATGATCACGGCACCATCGACAATCAATCCAAAATCAATAGCGCCCAGGCTCATCAGGTTTCCGGAAACGCCAAAGAGGTGCATCAGCGAAACTGCAAAGAGCATGGCCAGCGGAATGACGGAGGCTACGATCAGACCGGCACGCAGGTTTCCCAGGAACAAAACCAGTACAATGATCACGATCAGCGCACCTTCAATTAAATTTTTTTCCACCGTGCCAATGGTCCGGCCAACGAGTTCACTGCGGTCGAGAAAGGCATCAATGGTAAGGCCTTCCGGTAACGTCTTTTCGATCTGCACGATCCGCTCCTTTACCCGGTTAACTACAGCGTTTGAATTATCACCCTTCAGCATCAATACAATCGCACCGACTACTTCGCCTTCTGCATTGTAGGTCATGGCGCCAAACCGGTTGGCAAAACCAAACTGAACTTCAGCCACATCACGGATCAGTATGGGCATTCCGGCCGGTGTGTTCTTTACTGTGATCTTGCCGATGTCTTCGATTGAATTAACAAGACCTTCACTGCGTATGAACCAGGCATTGGGTTTTTTATCAATGTATGCCCCGCCTGTATTCTGATTGTTGTTCTCCAGTGCTGTGAGTATTTCCGCGATGCTCAGATCATAGCTTCGCAGCTTGTCGGGGTCAAGGGCGATCTCATATTGTTTAAGGTATCCTCCGAAGCTGGCTACATCGGCTACACCTTCCAGACCGATGAGTTGTCTGCGTACGATCCAGTCCTGAACAGTGCGAAGCTCCATCGCAGAATATTTTTCTTCAAAGCCTTTCTTGGGCCGGATGATGTACTGAAAGATTTCACCGAGTCCGGTCGTGACCGGAGCCATTTCCGGATTTCCTATACCGGGAGGAATTTGTTCTGACGCGGAGTGCAGCCGTTCATTCACCTGCTGTCGTGCCCAGTATACATCGGTACGTTCTTTAAATACGATCGTCACCACCGACAAACCAAACCGGGAGAAGCTTCGGATCTCCGCGATCTCCGGAATAGTGGCCATGGTTTGCTCGATCGGGAATGTAACGAACCGTTCAATGTCGAGCGCTGATTGTGATGGCGCTGATGTGATGATCTGTACCTGGTTGTTGGTGATGTCGGGTACAGCATCGATGGGGAGTTTATTCAATGAATATAAACCGGCCACGATGATGATCAGGGTGAATAGTCCGACAACAACTTTGTTGCTGATGGAATAGTGAATGATCTTATCTAACATAAAGTCAGAGAAAGTGAATGAAGGATATAATAATTGGAAAAACAGGTGAACACGTTCAGGTATGCGATACCTGACGGTCACAGCGAAACGCTACAGGGTTCAGGAAATTCTGGGCGGCTGCCAGATGGGGTGTGCGCCATGGGTTAACGCACCGGGTATGTATAGTGTAGCGAGGAAAGTATTGTGCTCGATAACGTTGGGAATGATAATTTCCGCTGGCGGAAGTTGAAAGATGGTGGCGCAGCAGGAGCAGGTGCACAACGGAGAGCAATGGTCGGCTTCTGCGTCACTGTGCTCATGGTCGTCAGCAGTGGCCAGTTCAATGCCCAGCTTCTGTTCATCCGCGCAGGTGTCGTTGTCGGTGCAGGGATAGCACGCGAGCACGAAAACGTAAAGGGATAATATGAAGCTGATGACTTTCACGGTGTAAAGGTAAGCTTTAAGGATGTGCAATAGGATTGCATGTGGAGAAATCGTTATCCGTTAATTGTTAATCGTGGGCATGGGATTGGGGTGTGAGTAAGTCCACGAATAACTATTAACGATTAACGGCTAACGATTTTCTCCCGGTTTTGAGCTTTACCATCGTTTCCCTACGCGCGATAGCGGGAAGAGTTTCTGCCTCGGTTTTCATAAACAGCGTCAGCTCTTTCTTATAATGCTTCACCATACTCCGCAGTACCCAGGAGATGGCTTTGGTGATCAGTATTTCTTTTTCTGCCTTGAGCCGGTTTATATTCTGAAAGATCACTTCCGCCAGTCGCTCATCGTACACCTGGCTTACCGGTGAACAGAACAGAACCAGTGATGCCCTTCGTTTGTGAATGTTCTTACTCTTCGAAAATTTTACGAGCAGCGGTTTCCATACTTTCCATTGTGCCGGTATTTCGGTGATGGTGTATTTGCCGGTACAAACAGCATCTACTTCGGCCCACCCGATGAGATGATCAAGCCAACGGTCAAATAACTTCGGGTTGAATGTACGCTGCTCGCGCGTAGTGTAATCCATCAGGATGCCGGCCATACTTTTTTCCGTGGCTGACTCACCTTCGATCAGGCTGGTAAACAGGTTGGCCATCGCGGATGCACTTAAATGACGGTGTGATCGCATCCATTCTTTAGCCAACGTCCGAAGTACAGGAGCACCGATGGGGTAACGGGGATGGCTGTTTCCCAGGTAGCTGTCCAGGAAGGTATGTGCGGTAGGTTTCCCGGATTTCTTTTTTATCTCTTCCAGAATTTCGTGATGTAGTGTGTTCATGGCAGGATTACCGAGATTTTAAAAGTTTGTTTTGAAAAGCGGTTTGAGAGCAGGGATAAATTAATGAACTTTCCCCGCGAATGCGTTCCGCTGTTATTTTATTTTGTTTCTGCCTGCCGATGTCCCTGTATGCCCAGCGCGATCATCAAACGGAGGCCTATCTGCTTAAAAATGCGATCAACCGCGAGCACCTGAAACCGCGGACAATAGATGATACATTTTCAGAACAGGTATTCAAGCTGTTCCTGGAAACTCTCGATCCCGAAAAATTATACTTCACGGAGGCTGAGCTTAAACCCTTGCGGAAGTACACGCACCTGATCGATGATGAACTGAATGGCACAACCTGGAAATTTCTCAATGAACTGAAACCTGTTTTCCGGAATGCCCTTGTTCGTGCACAAGGTACGGTAGAACAATTGGGTAAAACCCCGGTGCCTGAAAAAACAAACGGGCGACTGGTGGAAGATACGGTGAACTGGGCAGGCAGCGAACCCGAACTGCTATACAATTGGCGCATGCGATATGCGTTTGAAGTACTCGATCGGATCACCAGCTTTGAAAAGAAAACAGGCGAAACACCTTCTGTATTTTTTAACCGTTGTGAACCACTGGCCCGTGCGATTGTCAGGTCAATTGAATCGCGTGCGATCAAACGCATCCTGGAACACAACGATGGTTTTGACAACCATGTAGCTTCAGTTTACTTTCAAAGTATCAGCGGAGCTTTTGATCCGCATACTACCTATCTCCCGGCAACCGAAATGGAAAATTTTCTGATGTCGCTGAGTACAGAAGGATATTATTTTGGTGTCACACTGGATGAAAATGAACGGGGTGACATTGTACTGGCCGGACTTACTCCGGGTGGACCCGCGTGGCGCAGCGGAGAGCTGCATACCTCCGATGTGGTTGTGCGGCTGGCCTGGCAGGGCCGTGAGCCGATCGAAGTGGCGGGTATGTCACGGGAAGAAGTGGATGAGATACTGGAATCATCCAATCACCTCTCTATTGCATTTACCGTGCGGAATATGAGCGGCATAGAAACCACGGTGCAACTGAAGAAAGAGAAAATATCACTGGAAGAAAATTATGTGCGGAGTTATATCCTTGAAGGCCGCCATCGCATCGGTTACATTTCCCTTCCTGATTTTTACACCCGGTGGGGTGAAGACAGCGAAGGATCACGATGTGCCAGTGATGTGGCGCAGGAGATCATGAAGCTGCGGAAAGAAAATATCAACGGTATAATTTTCGACATCCGCTATAATGGCGGAGGCTCCATGTACGAGGCTTTGGAAATGGCGGGTATTTTTATTGATGAAGGATCGTTAGGTATTCATCAGGGAAAGCAGGAACTGGTTTCACTGAAAGATATGAATCGTGGAACTGTTTATGATGGTCCGATGATCGTGCTGGTGAATGGACAAAGTGCCTCGGCATCTGAGTTTTTTTCAAGCACGATGCAGGACTATAATCGTGCGCTGATTGTGGGCAGCCGAACGTTTGGAAAAGGAAGCGAGCAGGAATTTTTTCCATTGCAGGGAACCCTGGATAATCTCTCTCTTGAATCACTGAAAGACGGCATGGGGGTAATGAAGATCACTACGGGAAGATTCTATCGCGTAACCGGGCGCAGTGTTCAGGGAAGGGGTGTTGTACCGGATGTTTCCCTCCCGGATATTTTTGATGTGTTTGACTATCATGAATCCAGCTTGCCATTTTCACTGCCACGCGACTCGGTCTCCAAGCGGACATATTACAAGCCAGCACTAGCGCTGCCGTCAAAAATATTGCGTGAACGTAGTGAAGAACGGGTACACAATAGTGACGCTTTTCAACAGGTAACGAAAGCAGCGGTATGGGTAAAAGAACTCATCAAAAGGGAACACGAAGATATATCCTTGTCATGGAAAGAATTTGAAAAGGATGCCGAAGCACGGAAAGCCGAATTTAAAAAGATGCAACAGTCACTTACACAGCCGCACGCTGCATTTGAGGTGTCAACAAATGAGGCCGACCGGAAAAGGTACGAAGCGGATGAGTATGCGGCTTCGCTGAATCAGTCGTGGATCAGGCGACTAAAAGAAGATATCTATGTTGAAGAATCTTTTCAGATTATTTCCGACCTGATCGATCTAAACCAGGGAACTATTAAAAAATGAAAATGATAAGAATTGTACGCCATGTCATGTTGATGTGTTGTCTCGCACTGGGCAGCGCAGCATTTGCACAAACACCTGACACACCCGGAGAGTATATGGAGTTTTTCACCAGCCGGTCTACCCAGTTATCCGAAAAGTTTATGAGCTACGTAAGTGAACTGGCACACGGCAACCGCGCCCGCAAAATGGAGAAGCGCAGGCTGGAAGTAGTAGCCGCTATCCGTCAGGCGCTGGGAGACGCCTCCCGCGTCAAGCCGTACAAGGGTGATGCTACATTGCGCGATGCTTACAAAAACTACTGGGATATCCTGCTTAAAGTTTTTAATGAAGACTATCACAAGATCGTTGACATGGAAGAAATTGCCGAGCAGTCATACGACAAGATGGAAGCCTACCTGCTGGCGCAGGATAAAGCCGGAGAGGTGCTGGAGAATGCCAGCGAACAGATCCAGCCGATATATAAGTCGTTTGCGCTTCGTAACAACATTACACTGGTAGGAGGCGATGATACAAAACTGGAAAAGAAGATGAAACAGGTGGCAAAGGTGAATAACTATCATCGGCCGTTTTACCTGATCTTCTTCAAGAATTTCAAACAGGAGGCCTACCTGACGGAAGCCTTTAATCAGAAGGATCTCAATCGCGTGGAACAGAATCGGGAAGCGTTGGCACGGTTTGCCAATGAAGGCCTGAAACAATTGGATACTGCCCATACATTCAACGGTGACGGATCATTGCTGAATGCCTGCCGCAAGTATGTTGAATATTGTAAGGATATGGCCGAGAACCTGGTGCCGCCACAGAGTGCGTTTCTCGTAAAACAGGGAGAGTTTGATAAAGTACGCAAGGCCTTTGAAGCAAAACCAGCTGCCCAACGGACACAGGCCGACATTGATGCCTACAACAAAGCCGTCAACGAAGTGAACGAAGCACTGGCATTATCCAATAAATCGCTGGAGAAATTAAACGCACAACGTAGTAAAGTGGTGCAGGGCTGGGAAAATGCGAGCAAGAGTTTTATGGAACGTCATATTCCTCGGAACTAAAAATATTTCACACGTAATCTGCGCTGATCTGCGAAACCTGACTGCCCTGCCTACCGGCAGGCAGGCGTCAGGCTAGTTCTGCGGGAAAGCATTTAAAAGAATCTTACCTCCATATATGCTAACGAAACAAGTACACGTATTGGTTGGTTGTGCTGATGCACGCGACCTCAGTCAGGTACAACTGGATGCCATTGCCAAGCTGACGGACGAATTCCTGAAGAAAGGAATAGAGATTGAGATGCACGCCATTCGTGCTGCGGGCTCTTTTCTTTCACCCGATGTGGTGATGGACATCAAGCGTACATTCGAACAGGCACAGCGCAATTGCACTGAACTGGGTGAATCGGTAAGTTACTTTGTTCATATTCAAACCCACGGACACCTCACCGAAGATTCAAATGATCATTATATCAGCCACGTACACGATCTGAAAATTGTTGAAGGTTCTCCACTGAACTGTGGTATGCTGGGTGCTTCCGGTGTAGGGGTGGAGATTGAACAGATGATCGTTACCGAAAAACCGGTGATCCGCGTAAAGGGTAAAGATATGGTTATCGACAATGACACGAAGATCAAACACCTGCTTCGCGAGATCTATGCCTATGACGGATACCTGGCAGGCGACTGGGTGAAAAGTATTGACCTGCTGCGTACACATCCGCGTCACCAGCGTACCGTACTGGAAAAAATTATTGCCAGCGATCCGGAGCTGAAGGTGCTCGACATTCAGATCACGTGCGGCATCATGGACTATGCGATTCATTCACTCATTCGCGTAGATGATGGTGAGCCTGCCGTTCCGTTCTGGGATAGTGTACAGCTGGAAGTCCGCAAGCATGCACAGAATGATCGTAAAGCAAAAGACCTGCTGATCAAACAATCGCAGAAACAAAAACCGTTAGCCGGATTGTTATGCATGAGTGACCCGCGCATGTCATCACGCCTGACGGCTGCCAATTATTATATGAAGCTGAAGAAGATCGAACACAGCGGTGAGTATCTCCCCAACACCGTGTTTAATATGACGGGCAGTTCATTTGATATTCCGCAGACACCCTTTGGACCTTATGTAATTGCAGGGTTTTATTATGCCGTACGACACCTGGGCCTGACTGACCAGATGATCATGGGGTATGATGCCAACCAGACCAGCCGGATCATTCAGAAGATCAAGAACGATCCCCTGATGAACATGATCGTACAGAAGTTTAATGTGAATCTGATTGCGATTAATCAGCAGGATTTGACTGGTTAATACAAAGAATTGATTTCTGAAAATGCAAAAAGGACCTCCATACGGAAGTCCTTTTTTGTAGTCCCGGCAGGAATCGAACCTGCATCTTCAGAATCGGAATCTGAAATACTATCCATTGTACTACGGAACCATTTTAATCTGGAGCCCCGGCTAGGCCTCCAACAATCCTGCAAAAATAACGAAAGTTGCGGCCTGTCAAACTTTTAGTAAAAATAAGGGAAATACTAGTCTTTTTGTGTTTAATAGGGATTCCTGCCGGACTACACCAAGACTTTCAACAGAACTAATCCACCACAAACAAAAAGCTCGCCTCTTTATATTCCGGCTTGTTTACCTGACTTCTTAAATTACGAAAAGTCTCCAGTGGACCGCGGGTGGCAAACAGGTTAGTAAGCCATGCCGGAATTGAACCACCCGGATGAACGTGAAGTGTAAAGACAATATCAAGGTATTTATCTCTTGGCGTTACCGTCCAGTTGCTCTCGGTGTGCATAATGCGTACAACATGTTCTTGCTCCTTTAGGTAATGGGGTAGATTTTCTCCGTCCACCGTCAGTTTTTTGGTGATACTGTCTTGTTCAAGTTTCACACGCACGATAAAATCGCGGTTGTTAGCCGGCCATGGAACATCAATTTCAGAATGATAGATTAATTCCTGAGGTGAAATGGTTTTTTGAACCCGACCAAATTTTGTAGCATAGATCCACTCATCGCTGGCAGGAATATCCAGTAACACAGCTGTCAGCTGCGAAAGTGTGGCTTCAATAGTACATTCTACCTTAACGGCCTTTATGTCTGAGTTTTCGACTGCGCTTGTGTACACCTTTATTCCGTCTACTTCATTCTTAAGTTCCCAGGATTGACCTGTTAATGAAATGGAGACTAACAGGAAGCCAATCGTCAGGATTCTTCGAATTCGGTTACCTGCAATTGTAAAACACATTGTGCAATGTAAGCAGTTTATCAAAAACTGCATCCAACTGTATCTCTAGGCCTATAAGCGATTCCTAACACAGAGAGGCTCACCATGGTTTAAATCAAATTGAACTGTAAAAGGCCAACACAGGAACCAACTAAAAGATCAAATCTGCCGGTTGTCGGAATTTCAGCTTTCATTGTAATTCATTATCAGGTAGTTACATTAAGACAAATGATTTGTCGATTGTTTTCAAAGCACCAGCCCTGTTACTTTGAATTGTATACCTAATACTATGAACATACTACTTCTTGAGGCTACACAAGATACCCCTGCGATCATGTTGAATAAGCGGGATGGAATCTTTCACCTTATTGGCCGATCCATCCTGGAAGATCCTAACTCCTTTTACAACCCGGTGATGGAGTGGCTGAACGATTATGCTGAACAACCCAATGCTTCTACTGCCTTCATGTTCAAACTGAATTACTTCAACTCAGCCTCCTCTAAAATGATTTACAACATGCTGCTTATATTGAAGGACATTCAAGGCGCGCAGGTGGAGTGGTGCTATCATAAAGGTGATGACGACATTCTCGAAGCTGGAAAGGAGTTCGAAGAAGAATTGGAGATGACCTTCAACTACAAACAGGTTTAAGAACATCGAAGCGGCACAACCCTAAGACCACACACGAATAGTCAGGACAGGTTATCCGGATAAAACGGATACGCGTAATTGACTACCCCATACGCTTTTGCTATTTTTGGTTTTAGCCGGTATGAACAAACCTTCCTCCAGACTTATTTATCGTGGTGTTACTTCTGTCTTTCTATTGATCATACTATCGTCCCTCTTTTCACGATGTATTAACGATGAACCGGTTGGGATTACTTCCATCTACCCATCCATAGGCTGCAGGGGCAACACGCTCTCGATCATGGGGTGGGGCTTTGGCGATATCGGAGACAACAACCAGGTAAAGGTCAACGGCATTGAAACAGCGATAGTACAGTGTATTCCGAATAAGATCGTGGTGACCCTGCCGGATACGGTGACATCCGGAAAAATTACCATTCAGGTAGGAAATAAAATAATCACCGGACCAGACTATTCCATAACAGATCCCAGGTACTTTGTAAAATTCAAAGCCGATGGACAATCAAAGAGCTTTTTCGAATGCGATCCGGAAAAATATGGATACGATGACGGATGTACGTTAGGATTTATTCACGAGGCGATGATTGAGATTTGTGAGTATAACGGTTCTGTTGTTACCGCGCCTGTTATCGAAAGTTGGAAAGGGCACACATTTTCATTCACAGACAACCACCCCGTTCGTTTTCATTTTAGTCAGAAGGATACAATACACTACAGTAGTATTCATGCTAATTCTCAAACCGGCAGTGAACTGACCATTGATGAAGTTGTCCCGGACTTAACTGTTATTGCGTCAGATGTCTACATCGTCAGCGGTACTTTTAAATGCCAGGTTGCCGCTTCCAGCGAAGACAATCTCATGATCACCGATGGTGAATTTTCCATTCGCCTCGAAGCAGCTCCTTAATCCTCGCTGACCCCCACAACAGGGTATTTAATCTTTCTACGCAACCCTTATTCAGGGTATCATATCCCCTCCAGAGGGTATCAATCACATACCTAATAATCTGATTATCAATAAGTATTATTTATAAATATTCTAAACAAGTTGCTGTAACGGTGTTTGCGCTTTTAATTTGCTGCCCAATTCAACGCCATGTTTCAACTGCGTAACTCAACTCCTGAACTTCGAACGCTTTGTACCTTTTTGCTGCTCACACTCTTCCTCACGGCCACAGTGAACGCCCAAACCACAGCCAGTCTCTCCGGTAAAATCTTCGATAACGCGGGTAATCTCCTTCCTTTTTCTTCGGTGACCATCGATACATTGAATAAAGGTGTGGTATCTGATGAGGATGCTGCCTATCGTATTGACAAAGTTCCCGCAGGAACATACCGCGTCAGTGCAGCGATGATCGGCTACAAGAAACAAATACGAATGGTTACCCTCAACGGAAAAAGTGTGACACTGAATTTTTCGCTGGAGGAAGACACACAGGCGCTCACCGAAGTAACGATCACCGGTGAGAAAGATGCTGTTCAGAAAACACGCGAGCTGCCTTTCTCGGTCAACTCCATTGATGTAGTGCCGATGCAGAACCTGAACATGGATGTGAACACGGTATTGAACCGGAGCACCGGCATTCGTATCCGGCAGGATGGTGGACTCGGATCTGATTTCAGCTTTTCACTGAACGGTTTTTCAGGCAACCAGGTGCGCTTCTTCATTGATGGTATTCCGGCAAATGTTTTCGGTTCTACCATGCAGTTCAATAACATTCCTGTAAACATCATTGAACGCATTGAAGTATACAAAGGTGTGGTGCCCGTATACCTGGGTGCGGATGCCCTGGGAGGCGCAGTGAACATTGTCACCAGCGATAATGCCAAAGATTTTCTGGATGTGAGCTACGGCTTTGGTTCATTCAATACGCATCAGGCGGCAATTGCAAGTCGTGCGACATTCAAAAAGAACGTTGTAATAAATGCCAGCGCGTTCTTTAACTATAGCGACAATGACTATGCGGTAGATGCACAGCTCGTGGACAAGAACACGGGCAAGATCAGTGATCCCAAGCCATTTAAACTCTTTAACGAAGACTATATCTCCGGCTCCGTGATGGTGGAGGCAGGCGTGGTAAAAACAAAATGGGCTGATCGTTTTCTCATCGGGCTCGTGGCTTCGGAGAATGAAAAACATTACCAGCGTGGACGCGCCATGGTGCTGAACCCGGCTGGTGAAGTATTCCGGACGGACAAAGGGATCACACCTACACTGAAGTATCAGAAGAGAAACCTGTTCGTTGAAAACCTGTCGCTGAATGTGGCTGGTGTATATTCACAAACCGAGACCATGAGCGTGGATACCAGCTCGCGCATCTACAGCTGGGATGGTACGTATGTGATGCGTGAATTCGGGAGCACGTCAGGGGAACTCAGCTGGTATAAAACAAAGTTCCGTTTCAATGACCGCGCAGCATTTAACACCGCTACGCTCGAGTATGTACACAACAAGCGTCACACGTTCACACTCAATAACACCTATTCTTATTTCTGGCGTAAAGGCAGTGACCCGCTGGCGTCACAGTATGATGCCAACGTTGCGTTCTCCGATCCCAATACGCTGACGAAGAACATCACCGGATTTTCCTATACCCTTGGCCTGCTGGACAACCACTGGAAGACTATGGTCTTCGCCAAACTTTTCCAGATGAAAACAAGCGTGCAGGTTCAAGACGAGTCAGAGGAATATTACAGCACCACCGACAAGACCGTGAATCACGGAGTAGGATTTGCCACCTCGCTGTTTGTAACAAAAAACTTTCAACTCAAAACTTCCTACGAAAATACTACGCGTCTGCCGGAGACGGAAGAACTCTTCGGTGACGGATTGCTGCTGCAGCCGAACATGGTACTGAAACCGGAGCGCAGTCACAATTTCAATTTTGATGTATTGTATCGTAAACCGTTCAGGGAGGATCATGTACTGAATGCTGAAGGTGGTTTTATCTACCGGTTGCCGGAAGATCTGATCCGCACAAAGGCCATCGGTGTGATGTCGGTGAACGAGAATCTAGCGGATACTAAAGTATGGGGGCTTGAAGGTGCTGTACGCTACAGTTACAAACAACAGGTGAGCGTGGAGGTAAATGCTACCTACCAGGATATGCGAAACAACACACCTCCGGACTATGATCGGATTCCCAATATTCCATACCTCTTCGGCAATGCCATAGTAGGTGTGACATCACGCGAGCTGACTGAACGCAGACTGCGTGTGGGCTTTAACTGGGCAACCATGTTCGTGGAAGAGTTCTTTTTGAACTGGCCTTCGCAGGGCAGTGCCGATACCAAGTACGCGATCCCGCGTCAGTTGTCACACGATGTAGCGGTGTCACTCAGTTCATTCAAAGGAAAATATAATATCAGCCTCGCGTGCTGGAATGTAACCGACAGCAAGCTGTACGACAATTTTAAAGTACAGCGGCCGGGCAGAAGTTTCAACGTAAAGCTTCGGTTCTACATAGACAAATTCAAAGACTAATTCATTTATACTAAATCAATTTTTTTAACCATGAAAATATACACACGAAGAACGGCATTTCTATTGGCACTCATCGCGGCAGTAGCCAGCAGCTGCAGCAGCGACAACGAAGGTAAAAGCATTCCCGAGCACGGTTACCTGTTAGGCTTCCGCACCGCTACAGATCCTACGGCCGACTATATTCTCTATGAAACAGACCTGGCATCAGGAACGGTTTCCGCCAGAGGTAATGGAATTGAACAGGGTGGCTGGAGCTATTATGCCAAAGCCGGTGATACATACCTCGCGTTAGACTATGACAACAGCATTGCCAAAGGATACCGCTTCAAGGAAGACGGATTGGGTTTGGAAGAAGTAGGTGAGTTTGCTTTCGAGCGCATGGACTGCTTTGGTAAGGGATTGAATGGTACGGCCATTGCCATTGGTGCTCCCTGGGGCGGAGGTTCATATGATTGTAAGATCCAGATCGTGGATGGTGCCAGCGTTTCGATCGCGAACTCGAAGACTACCCCGATTTATGAATCATTCTACACCAATGATGAAGAAGAAACGATCCAGTTGAATGCATGGCCTACGGCTACCTGGATCAAGAACAACAAGCTGTATGTTTCTTTCTATCCGGTGATCGGTCCGACCTGGGAGACTCCGGTTACCGATACAGCCTATGTAAGTGTGTATTCATATCCGGCATTGGAATATGAAACTACATTTAAGGATACACGCACCGGCCCTGTGGGCTATTACAGCAGCCAGCCTTGCGTACTGGAAGATGAGTCGGGTGATCTGTATACACTGTCAAGTTCTTCTTTTGCAGCGGGCTACACACAAGCTACAAAACCATCAGGTATACTGCGTATAAACAGCGGAGAATCTGAATTTGATGAAGCGTATTTCTTCAATGTAGAAGAAGAAGGTTATCGTGTTTTAGGCGGTGTGTATGTAGGCAATGGCAAAGTAGTAGCACGCGTGATCTCCGTTACTATAGATAATCAGGCTCCGGCATGGGCAGCGTTCTCTGTGGTAGATGCACCGATTCACAACATCGCTGTGCTTGATCTGGAAGATAAAACCATTGAGATCGTAGACGAGGTTCCGTTACATGGCGGACAATACCTCACTCCGTTCATGGTAGAGAATGGCAAGGTGTGGGCATCCATCACCACCAGCGCTACTGACGCGTTTGTGTATGAAATAGACCCGGCCACTGCAACAGCTGTGAAGGGTGCACGCATAGATGGTTCGGAGATCCAGACGTTCTCGAAGTACTAGTATTCTCTAGTATTCTATATATAATAATAGAGCAAAAGGCAGGCTGCAGAATTTGCAACCTGCTTTTTTTATGGTCAGAAAAAATTACCGGAAATGCTGTGGCGGATTACCAAACACTTTCACAAAGGCCGATGTGAAGTTGGCAGCGTGATTGTAACCGATCTCATGCGCGATCTCTTTGACGGATTTATCCGTGTCGCGAAGCAGCGTCAAGGCAAAGGACAACCGCTTGTGCTGCAGGTAACGGATGGGAGAGGTATCAAAGAGAGTTTTAAATCCGTGCTTGAGTTTGAATTCATTTAATCCGAAGTCACGCGACAAACTTTCCAGTGATGCCGGATTCAGAAAATGCTGATCGATATATTCTTTTACACCATGAAGTTTCTCATGGTCAGTTGTAGCAAGGGTTGTCTCCAGGGCTGTCGATTCACCGGTCACAATAGAGTTGAAGTGAAACAATTGCAGCGTGAATAACGCGCGGAGGTGTTCGCGAATGAAGGCCTTTTTCATATCGCCCTGAAAAGGACACTCAAGGATATTCCGGAGGATTCCCGTAACGGCATCATCCACCGGAATGTGCTGGTTGATCGTGTTGAATTCTTTTTCCTGTACGATCATTTCCGGGAGTCGGTCTTCCGCAGACGAAAGATGTTGTGCGATGAGGTCAGAATAAAATCCTTTGCTTAACCGGAAGGTAACGTCATGCTGACGTGCGTGGTCATCCAGGAGGTTGGTACAATCATACCGGTGAAAGAAATTCAGGCAGTGGCTTGCGGGTGCCAGTTTGAACGGATCAGCTACCTTGTTGAAGAATGACCAGCCATCGAGGGAGAAGATCATCTGCACACAAGAGTCGTGACTTGAAAAGGGAATGTACAGCGAGTCGCCAGAAGTTTCAAAGTTGCGTTTCACGATCGTAAAGTGATCGAATGTTTCCACGGAACAATAGAAGTTGCCGAAATCAAGCTTGCGGCTGAATTCACCATCTTTGCCATTCGTCAGCAACGTTCCCAGGCTATGCTGAAGGTCGGCTTTGAGACCTGTTCTTTTCATATAACGGAATTTCTGTACACCACAGAAACGGAATTCTAACTCTCCCGTTTCGTGATGCACAGCATATTCCGTCTCAACACTGTCAACAATTAGGTAACGGATTTTGGAGGGATTGGGCCTTGGGGCTTGGGCATTAAGCGTATGTATTCAACTAAGCCCTAACCCCTAAGTCCTCACACCCCCGCTCTCTGCTTCAATACATTCCCCAACGTCCATTCTCCGATCTTCTGTCCCTGTTTCACACCGGCATCACACGAGAAGCGGAAGTGAATTCCGGCAAATACACGCGAGTCACCGTTCTCAAGCGCAGCCTGATGAAAGGTCTTGAACGTGCGTGTATAGTTTACAGGCTCCGCACTGGTGGAGGTCA
>DASXWH010000114.1:0-3243 GCA_036503775.1 Ohtaekwangia sp. | reverse complement strand
ACCGGATTGTTTGTTCATATAGACCAGCTCACTCACGTCACGCAGCCATACCAGCGAACCATCAGGCAACTTTACTTTTTCTGTGGTGCCGTGTGCTGTAAATGAAACACGGTTTACGCCCGTGCTTCCGAAATACCAGCCGGCATACGACACGAGTGCGATCACGAGAAGCGTTGCTGCAATCCGCGGTGTCCACATCCGGATAACCCGGCCGCGGTTATACACACGGGCAGCGGCATCCTTGCGGCTCAGCACATCCTGCAGGAGCGCGTCTTCCTGCTCGGGTGTAAGCACAATGTCTGAAACATCCTCTGCTTTCATTTTCTCCAGGACAGCCTCCATCAACGCAATCTCTTCTGCATTGGCTTTACCCGAGACATACCGCTTCATGAGACGGTCAAGTTTTGATCTTTTCATAACTGAAAAAATTTAGTGCGTACATCGAATGCCGGAAAACTTCCGTTGCTGTAATATGACGTACCGGTGTCATAACCCATAGTATCCGGCATCAACAAATTTATATCAACCGAACTATTGGTTTTTTCTTCCTGCGTCATTTCTATGCATATCATCGACAAAAACATTTTACGCATTCAAAATATCCATAGCAAAAACAACCGGGCCGGACTGTCATAAATAAAAAGCAATTTCCTCATACGGATAAGTTAGGTAATGGCATCCGGCCCATGTTGTTTCGCTAGTAACCATCGTTGTATGACTGATCCACACAAGCCGGCCAAGCTTATCTACAAGCTCAGGAGCCTCACGCTCCGGCTGAATGAACAAAAAGATCTGATCATTCACCAGCGGATCAGCCAATTCTACTACATGGAGAAGATCACGGAACTCAATGAGCTCTGCGATCAGCTTAGCGAAGCCACCAGGCGCATGGCATTCCTCCGGGATCAGCTGGACCGCGAGTGCATCGCTGTCTTTTCGCAATGGCGCCACGATATCCGGTGGCTGAATCATCACCTGGCCATCCGTGATGATATACAGCCTGCCAACACCACTACCCTGCCATCGCAGCCGTGACGTAAAAGACGAGAAAGAACGACACCAGCACACCGACCATCACTACTACTGCAGCTATCATTCTTTTCCGTGATGCCGCTTGAATACGTTTGCGAATTCTTTCTTCGATGATTTCCAGTGAGGCGTTCTCACCAACGGCATCGCGGTTATTCCATAACATCCGGATGTTATGAAACTCTTCGCGATTGACATCACTCTGTTCCAGCCACGCCTCGAGCTCCTTTACTTCTGCCGGTGAAATAGTACCGGTAAGCATCTTTGTAATGTGCAGGGCAATCGTTCTATTCATAGTTTTATTTCAGGATCAAAACTTCAGTGATTTCCCCCATTTGCGAAGACGTTTCAGCGCGCTGGTCAGGCTTCGCTCAACGGCCTTGCGCGTGATCATCAGCATCTGCGCTGTTTCATCCGGTGAAAAACGATGGTCGATCTTCAACAGCATACATTGTTTCTCCCGCCTGGGGAATGTCTGAATCCGTTGGCGTACCAGTTCAAGTATATCGTACTCGTGGTCATCAGGCTCATCGGGTGCAGGCGGTTCTCCATAAACGGACAGCCAGTCATCGAGGCGCTTCACGCGTGTCTGCCGGCAACAGTGATCGATGGCCTTGTACTTGACAACCCGCATCAGGTAATGCTCGATGGACCGCTTATCATCGTAGAGGCTCTCACGCCTGTCCCACACCACCATGAAGGCATCGTGAACAATATCGACTGCTACCTGGCGGTCACGCACCATGCGTGTCGCTGCGGCCACCAGTGGCTTTGCATGAAAGTCGTACAGCAGCCGGATAGCACCAGCCGGATAAACACGCAGCAGCGTCCTGAATCGTGAGTTGTCGATAACGGTAGGCATCCAACGGAATTTGGTTAACGGTATTCATTTAATTTTCCGGCATAGCTGCGAAGGATTGAAATCTTCAACTACAGTCGGATTCAAGATACGGGACGTTTGCCTGAATCGCGCTGTAAATCGCGTGAAGTTCCCTGATCATGCGCTGGCAATACCTGAAGGCCTATTTCTACTTAACATCTGTTAAGTGCATGCGCTTCAAAAAGCTGCATACCGATCCTGGAATAGTCTTTTGCTGGAATTCAACATGCAACATCCGGAGGGTCGTGAATAATACGCACAACGTTCTCATAGCGATGAATAGTAAATTAATCCAACGTACCGCAGTGCCTGTACGTCAAGCGCTGCTTTTATCACTTCGTAAAATTTCCAGATTTATCGTCAGGCGAATGATACCGGTTCAAAAAATAAAACACAACGTACCGGCTACAGATAAAAAACTATTCGGCCAACGGCTGCAAGATAGAACAAGTTCTGAAAATCAAAACTGCTGAAAAGAAAAAATGATGCACCGGATTTTTAAGGTCAGCCGTACAAATAGTACTTTTTTACTAAGCGTTGACAGGACCTCTTCTACCACCCTTTCGTTACCTTCATCCGGCTCGAAATAATAGCTACAATTAACGTTGTTCAACATGAAAAAGGGATGTGGCAAGGCGTGCCGTCATCCCTTTTGTTTTCAACCGATGCCGATAAATAGTACTTTTTTACTATAGCCTTAAACGGCCTTGTTGCCTGAATATGATTTACGTTTGCATCAAAGACCCTCGGGATAAAGATTTAAACGTTGTGCGATTCGCAAAAGAATAAGGGAGCGACAGGACGTGTTGCCCCTTTTTTTCGTAAACATTCAATCCGGGCTATTTATAGAACCTACTGCTACCTGAAAGCGGCAGTAAAACAGTTTCTTCAGAATCACAGCACCACAACTGATACAAAACAAACGAGCCACTGACTTCAATCCGCGGCTCGCTGTGTTTGAGGGTTATGGAAAACTATTCCTTAACAATCTTTTGTGTGATAAACTTACCCTGCTGATCTGTCACCTTTAACAGATACAACCCGGCAGGCAACTGGGAAATATTGATGATGTCTTGCTCAGCCGTGAAGCGCTGCGGTACACCGCGAAGGTCCACAACACTTATCGATCTTACCGGTGCCTGTTGTTTCAGTTTTACGATAAACTCTCCGCGGGAAGGATTAGGATATACCTGTACATCCAGATTTTCACGAGTCTCCCCGATGGCGGTAATCGGATACTCTTCCAGTTCAACATCAGTAAGTATCTTATATGAACCTGCCTTCATCATCGTTGTTATCGTTGTTGATGCCGCATTCAACGGTGCGCCTCCCAG